>JAIWAJ010000241.1:0-2019 GCA_048634435.1 Methanosarcinales archaeon | reverse complement strand
CTCCAGCAGGTAAGTACTTTTTAGGACTTATGTTGGATGACCCGGCTTTGACAGAAAGTGCATATCCAGATGACCCAAGGGAAGTACCCAAGTTTATGAGTGATATGATTGACTTCATGAGCGGCAAACAGGACTTTATGAGATCCCCTGAAGAGGCCAGAGAGTTCCTGTCAGTTATGCAGACTCAGGAAGATGCAAAGAGAGTTCCTGGGAGACCCAATGTTAAGAAGAGGCTCCCAGGAGCCACAGATACTTTTGTGATCTTCTGAGTGGATGATTTACTTATGTTTGAACTCATCTACAACAAAGAAGGGTTTTGCGCGAGATGTGGAAGGTACAAGCCTTTGAACCAGTTCAGAATGTGCAGACAGTGCCATACTACTGATGTGTTGATGAATAAAGCCAAGAACTTAAAGCCTGTACGCAAAAAGAGATCTGGTTTTGGTTTGGGGAACTGGTCTACCGGGTAATCCACAAGACTTATTGCTCCTCAGTTCAATTATCATGTGCCCGGCTCCCTTGACCTCGCGATAGAGGGTCTACAGGTGAATGATATTATAACCCTGTTGTAAAGTTGCCGGGAGCCATCCTTATCTTCATTACCTTTATGTAGAATCAATTACATATTCAGAATTTAAGCGGGGTGTATTATGGAAAAGGTGCTCTGTAGTATTTCATTACCCATTGGCACTGTCAAGCTCCTCATGAAAGGCCATTTCATTAACAGTCCTTGATTAATTTTTTACACCCTGCCGCGTGCCCTCTATATCTCTAATTCTCAATACCCCTTGTAGCTTGAATCAGTTTATCTTCATACAGTACCGTAGGGGTAAGCGAAGCGCAAACGAAGTGGCCCCCACTCTGCAAGTTTAAAAAAAAAGAATATTAACTATAACAATCCGAGAACCGACATGACAAGCAACGATCCTCTGACACTTGAAAGTCGCCTGAACTCTCTTCAAACTTAGGTGGTACATACGCTACACAGTCCATGCACTGCAGGTGTTTATTTGTTATTTCAGTATACAACTTAATCGCAGCTTCTTCATTCATATTCATCATCCTCCTCTTCATCCTCTGTGTAATCTCTCCACATTGACTCAACTTCACATTCTTCAATAACTATACTATCCAATCCTTCTATCATTTCTTATCGACTCCTGGCCCGGTGGGCTCATCAGAGCCGCTCACCGGGTCCAGGCTATAAACTACCTCTTTAATATGGTGGGGTTGAGCCGCAGCGAATGCCCCACTCTGAAAGAATGCCAGCTGCGAATACAAGGCGCAAATGAGGGAAGGATGACATATATCATTTTTAGCGGAGCGGCCCGTAGGGCAAAAATGAATATATGTTATGCCTGCCGGGACTCGGCAGCCGATTGAGTGCCTGTATGATTATCCTCTTGGTTTATACGGTCCATGCCCGAAGGAGCTTTATCAGCCTCGCAGAGTCATGACCAGTTTGCCCCTGCGAACTGGCTGCATCCAACAAAAGAAGATGCAGAAGATGCAAGCCATGCAAAAGATTGTGGAACTGATGACGGGCCCTAAAGATACGGGCACAAGAACTCGGGTCAATGTCAGTATCCTCAAGGATATCATGGATACCGACCCGGTCCTTTTACTCCCTATGAGTTTGCAGTAGTCGGTGCCGGCGTAGGGGCGTCCCTACACTGGTATCATGTACTACTGTAAACACCCGCCCATCAATTCCCTTTCTACCGAATATCCGGTACATCATTGTCGAGCAGAAGGGATGTCGATATATAGTATCCTTCTTTTAGGTCTACCACGAAACCTGTGTCTATAACGCACACTACCTGTATTTGAATTATATATTATCGTTTCAACAAAGCTAATGTATGCATCTACTGTTTCATAGAACTCGATTATTTGCCTGTTTTTTTTACGTGACTTTGATAAATAGGCTCTTCCTTTTGGAGTTCTTCTATATGCAGCACAAGATATATTATGTAGCTCTTTTGGAGGTATCTTACATTTATTCTCTGTCCTGAGTCT
>JAIWAJ010000240.1:0-1951 GCA_048634435.1 Methanosarcinales archaeon | reverse complement strand
GGATGAATTTTCCTGGTTGCCGCTTGTGTCGTTTGCAAAGATTTTGTATGTGTAGGTTCCGTTTGTGTAGCTGGTGTAGTTGTATTCAAAGTATGTTGCGGTTATGTTTGTCATGGTGTAGTTTGTTTTCTGGGTGTCTGGGTCTGTTATTTCCAGCAGCACGGTGTCAACTGTATTTTCATCTGTTACTGTTGCATTTATGGTTATGTTTTCGCCGAAGCCCTGCGTGCCAGGATTATTGTTTATGTCTGATATTACGGGAGGTGTTTCATCTGTTGTCTGGAAGGTGTAGGTGCCTGAGGTGTTCATGTTGCCTGCGGTGTCGTTTGCGTAGATTATCCAGCGGATGGTTGTGCCGGCTGTTGAGTTTATGGTTTTTGTGGCGTTGGACCAGTTGGCTATACCGGTCATTTCTACGTAGCTGTCGTTGTTAAATGTGCCTGTGCCGTTATCGAAACTGAAGATGTAGCCGGCCAGCTGGATGTTGTCAGTCCAGTAAAGGCTGAATAAGACGTCGCTTCCAGCTTCTGTGGAGTTTGTCTGGTTGTTGGAGTATTGTGGGTATGTTATGTCTACTGTGAAGTATTCTGTTATTGCTGATGAGTTCATCAAGCCTCCGGTGTCGTTGCAGGAGAAGGTTACGTTGTGGGTGCCTTCTGTCATGGTTGCGTTTTCCTTGTACCACGTGTCGCCACTCCCGTCCATGCTCACATTCGCAGCACCGTCAAGTGAATAGCCGCACCATGAGCCAGGTTCGTCCAGTGTGACGTTGAACCATACTGAACTTGTATTGTATGTTTTGTTGAGAGGCGAGAGGATTGTTATTATCGGCGGATTCTCTTCAGATAGTGTGACTGTGAAATTATATGTTGCATTAAGCCATGTGCCGTCAATGTTTTTCAGTACATTGTTGTTTTGGTCGGCTACTGCAGCATATATCCTGTATGTCCCGCTTCCGTGGCTGGCATTCTGGGTTGTGTTCCATTTGCCGTTGAATAATGAGTCCAGTTTGAGAATTTCGCCTGCAGAAATGTTTCTTGATACCTCGTCATCGACAACAGTATTCTCATCAATCCATGCGCCTGCCTGGTAAAACTGGACTTTCATCAATACGTATATTCTTGCGTTTAATGAGCCTGTTTTGTTGTTGTCTATTTTTGACTGGTTGGCTTCTGTTGCTTCATATTCTGAGAATTCGGTTACGTCGAATTCCAGGAGGCCTGTCTGTGTGTCCCAGGTTATGTTCTGGCAGATTGATGAGGGGCAGTCTGCGCCGTCTTTGAGGATTTTTACGCCCCCGAAGTTGAGGTTCTGCATTGTAAGGTGCGCTGGCTTGTTTAGGGTTGGATATATGGTTGTATTTACAAAGATTTTGTTGTATGTTACGTCAACTGCTGTGTCAAGGTCATAGGTGTCGTTTAGAGTTATGTTTTGGGTCCAGTTGATGAGGCCGTGGGCTGTCTCGAGTATGAGGTTTGTGATATTTGCGTCTGCTGAGATGAAGTCAAGGTTTGTTGTTGAGCCGGTTCCCTTGAATTCGTTATATTTAAGGCTGCTGTGGATGCTGAAAGTGTATGTGCCTGACTGGTTGCAGAATCCTGCCGGGTCGCAGACTGTGAAGTTCCAGTTGTATGCTCCGACGGAAAGGGGAGAAGACGTATTTTGCGGCAGCAGGGTGTATGAGGTGTTTGTCAGCGTGAAGGTATTTGAGGAGTTCCAGTAGTAAACTGTCATGTTTGTGTTTTCATCTGTGCTGACGTTGAAGTTGACTTCTGCGTTCTTTGAGAATATGGAGCCGTCCTGTGGGTTGTATGTAGTGTATTTTGGGTATGTTATGTCGACTTTGAAGTATTCTGTTATTGCTGATGAGTTCATGTTGCCTGAAGTATCATTGCAGGAGAATGTTACGTTGTGGCTGACTTCACTAACTGTTGTCTGGTTGTTCCAGTTG
>JAIWAJ010000239.1:0-2052 GCA_048634435.1 Methanosarcinales archaeon | reverse complement strand
ATTGACCAAAATTTATAACCTTCAAACGCTTCACAACAATCAAGTAATAAATTTTCATCTCCAGTTATTTCAATATATTTTTCTATTTTTCTATTATCATTATAATCTAATACTCCTTAATAGCATCTTACCTATTATTGAAGATAATAGGAGGATTACACCAATAATAATTAATACAAAACCACGCTCATTACTAAGCGATATACCAATTATCACTAAAAAAAGACCTATAAGTGCCATTAAAATTCTTGAAATGAATACTTGTTCCCACTGCATAGGATATTTTTGTTCATTATCGTTTATATGTGTATTGGAGTCACATTCAGAATCATTCATTTAAATCACCCCCTATTGATTTACTCTCTGATTCGGCAGAGGCACGGCTAATTTGTGATTTTCGATAGAATTTATATCCAAAAGACTTAACAGCCCACGCAATATACAGGGCTGAGAACGGGCGGAAGGGGTGCCTGCTTTTCAAGACTCTTTATACTAACCAGTGCTCTTTTGACTGCAAGTATTGCATCAACGCAAGGAAGGAGAAGAAGTCCAGCTATACGCCGCCTGAGCTTGCGAAGACGTTTATGGGGCTCTATAGGCGGAATCTTGTTGACGGGCTTTTTTTGAGTTCCGGTATCCCGAAGGATCCTGAAATCATCATGGAGAAGATGATTGAGACTGTGGAGATTATACGGTCGAGGTATCGGTTCGGGGGGTATATCCACATGAAGGTTCTCCCTGGTGCCAGTTATGATTCTATCAGGAGGGCTTCGGGACTTGCGCAAAGGCTGAGCATCAATCTTGAGGCGCCTAGTAAGGACAGATTGTCCTGCCTTTCTGGTACGAAGGACTACAGGATTGATATTCTTCGCAGGCAGAGGTGGCTTTCGAAGATGAATCTTTCGTGCGGGCATACTACGCAGTTTGTTGTGGGGGCCGGCGATGAGAGTGATCTTGAGATTCTTAATATGCTTGATTTTGAGTATAAGAATTTTGGTATCCGGCGCGGTTATTTTAGTGCATTTTCGCCGTGTGCGGGGACTGCACTTGAGGGGCGGGAGAAGACAGAGAAGCTCAGGGAGGTTCGCCTCTACAATACAGATTTTCTTTTGAGGAAGTATAATTTCAATATCAGGGAAATAAAGGAGATTTTGGGTGATGATGGCAATCTCTCCCGCGAGGATCCGAAGGTGCTGGTTGCGCGGAACTATTTTGTGAAGCCTGTTGATGTCAACAGCGCGAGTTATGATGAGCTTTTGCATGTCCCGGGCATAGGTGAGGTTAGTGCAAAGAGGATAGTTGAGAGGAGGAAGAGGGGGCTCATCAAAAGGAGGCGCGAGCTGAAGGAGATGGGGGTTGTTTTGGGGCGCGCTGATGCGTTTGTTAAGGTTAACGGGTGGAGCCAGAGGGGTGTTTGTGAGTATGTGTGATGTCAGTTAGTCTCGCCGTCATTCTCATGATAAATTATGCTGCCGCAATGCTTGCAGTGCGTGGCGTCGAAATCATGCTGCCTAAGCCCGCATTTTTTGCAGATTATAATCCTTTTTTTGGCATGTGAGAACATGAATTCCTTTATAAGTAATCCCAGTTGCCACGGTATCAGAGCGATGCTTACAAGTATCATCAGGACTGTTATTATTTTCCCAAGAGGTGTTATGGGGACAATATCCCCAAAACCGACTGTTGCCAGGGTCACTACTGAAAAATACATTGCTGTTCCCAGGTCGCTGATATCAGGATTAGTAAATCTTTCTGCTTCGTAAATGAAGGAAGAGAATATGAAGATGATTGAGGCAATTGTAAATATTATCTTTAGTATTCTAAGGTCATGCAGTTTTGCTTCTCTTGTCAGGAATGTGCCTGTGTCTATAAAGCGCATGAACCTGAAAATACGGAACACTCTGAAAATGCGTATAAACCTTAAATCAAGGAATGTGATGAATGTCGGGATTATTGCAATAAGGTCTATTATGCTGTAGAAATGGAATATGTGGTTTATCCTGTGTTTTGCGACCCAGAACCTCAGGATATATTCTAAAATGAATATGGAAA
>JAIWAJ010000238.1:0-2095 GCA_048634435.1 Methanosarcinales archaeon | reverse complement strand
CCAATTCCACCAATCAGTCTTTCGCCTTGAATCAAACAACAAACATAACCGGGGTAAGCAACAGTTCCACCTGGACCTTAGAGCTAAGTTCCGGCAATTACACATGGAACTGCCTGGCTTATGATAATGCAGACCAGTCAGGCTGGGGAGATTCAAACAGAACCCTGAGTGTCAACGCGAGCTCCGCAGAACAGAATGATTCCTACGAACCGGACAACAATTACACTCTAGCAAACTGGATAGCAACAGACGGCACGCCGCAAAGCCACACATTCACGCCGGCAGGCGACGAAGACTGGATAAGATTCAACGCAACAGAGAATGCAAAATACATCATCCAGACAAGCGCCCTCGGAAACGGCGCAGACACAATAATTACACTATATGAACAAAACGGCACAACAAACATAACTGAAAACGATGACATTGAATCAGGAGTCATCAGAAGATCAAAAATCACATGGACTTCCACAGGCACAGGAACTTATTTTGTCAAAGCAAGAGACTGGAACGCGTCGCATCCCGGGGGAAGCTACAATATCTCAATCACAGAACTGCCCAATATAACCCTGTCACTCCTTGGAAATTCAAACAGGGATGTGCAGAAAGGAGAACTGTTCAACATCACCCTGAACGTAAGCTGCTCAGGCATCAACTGCACAAACCTCGAGATATACCTTGACCCTGAAAAACAGAAGCCAAAAAGACCGCAGCAGCGCCCCCCTCAAAGCGCAAACCTGCTTGACAGGCTGGACTCTTTGCCTGAAGGTGAATATGACGTCATTATCATACTGAAAGACATCACAGCCAAAGAACTCAGGATATCCAAAAGCAAACTGAGCAGGCACGTCGGCGTGCGAAGCACCCGCCGCCCTAAACTGGAAGCAAGAAGGCAGGCTGTCAGCGACAGGCAAGCCGCAGTGCTCTCGGGATTAGGCGCATCCCAAAGGAGTACCCGTACAATGCGTACAATGAATACCGCCCCGGATGAATTTACACTGAAAAGAAAATATAATGTCATAAACGCGCTCTCAGGCAGGATAACAAAACAGGGCCTAAAAGCATTGAAAAACAACCCTGACGTCAAAAGTGTGCAATTAAGCAGGAAACTGGCCATTTCACTGGACACTTCAGCCCCGCAGATAAAAGCAAATGACACCTGGGCGACACAATACAATGGAGTCAATATAACCGGTGAAGGGCAGACAGTATGCATCATAGATTCAGGCATTGATTATGGCCACGCTGACTTTGGCGGGGATAGCAGTTTCCCGAACAATAAGATTATCGGCGGATACGACTTCTTCTATGACGATGTTGACCCGTCAGATGAGAATGGTGTATGTGATGGTCATGGTACTCATGTTGCAGGAACAGTTGCTTCACAAAACGCTACTTACAAAGGGGTCGCACCCGATGCAAAAATAGTCGCCATTAAATCTTTAGGAATTTCAGGTCCTGAGTGTGCCGGATCAGATACAGATATTATCGCAGGCATAGACTGGTGTGTTTATCATGCAGAAGAATTGAACATAAGTGTCATAAGCATGAGTCTGGGCGGCGGCTCAACGCATTATCAGAACCACACTGCCTGTGATTCGGAGAGCCTGGCAATAGCAATTAACTATGCGAATGATTTGGGTCTTGTAGTTACTGTCGCAGCAGGAAATGACGGCTGGACTGACGGTGTTTCTTTCCCTGCCTGCGCAAGCGGGGCAACGACAGTCAGTTCGATACAGAAAGATGACTCTACTTTTAACGATAACAGGGGACTGCTTACAAATGTTGTAGCTCCGGGAGTTAACATCGTAGCCACAAATAACGGAGGAGGGCATACATCAAAATCAGGAACCTCCATGGCAACACCGCACGTCGCAGGAGCTGCTGCGCTCCTCAACCAGTACTACAAACTCCACGACGGCCTTAACTTACACGCCGAACAAATAGAGACCGCACTTGAAGATTCCGGCGCTATAAAATACGATGGCGGCGGAAGCAACCTGAACTTCTCAAGAGTAGATGTCGCAGCAGCGCTTTTGGAGCCCATACACAAGGGCATCATCTCGACGCAAAGCAACGCAACACCATTCTACAC
>JAIWAJ010000237.1:0-2098 GCA_048634435.1 Methanosarcinales archaeon | reverse complement strand
TTATATTTTAATGCATTGATAAAAAAGAGAAATAGTATCCTGTATAAAGAAATAGAAAATAATCAAAATATTTATCGCCGCTACGAGATTCCAGAAAGCAATAAGATCCTTCATGTCATATTCGAAGACATCCATTTAGCCGAAGAACTTTACGTATGGAAGCCAATTGGAGAAGCAGCAATCGACCTGCTAGATATACAGCACAAACAAGAGCGAGACGAATATAATGAATATCGAGAAAAATTTACGGCGGACTCAAAGGAATTATTCAACGATCCTTTGTTTATAAGTATAAGATTCCTTGACATTATGGTGCGGGAAGCAATATACCAAAAAATAAATTGGCATATGTGGTTGTATTATTACACACATCTTGTTGAACGAATCTGCAGGAACTATGAAATAAACGAATTTAGTCAGCCAGATGCGGAGTTTCCAAATGTTTATTCATATCTTCTTTCAGAGATAATGTCTAATTTGAGAGACTGGATTAACTTAATAGAAGAAGATACCAATAAGGTTCAACAAAAACTAGAGACTATAAGTTCTTTTCCCGAAAACAGTAACATAATTAAAAGTAGCATAATTTGTATGACGCGGTGCAACCAAAAGATATTAGATACAGAAAATATCCCCGATGGATTTAAAGCAGACATAGCACACAGAATATTTGAACTTTATTTCGATTTAGAATTGAGTTTAAAAGAAGAGCCGCAAAAATATGGAAAAGTGCTTATCAAATGCATTTTAGATGGAATTAATAATTATGGTAAAAAGGATATTTGTTATAAAAAACTATTGGTAAAATACCTTGAATCATTAGATACGCCACCAATAATTCATAAAACCAACGATTATGAAAAATTAAAAGAATTAGAAGACCTGCTGAAAAAGTAGAATACTATTTACTTCCCCTTAACCCTCTGCTCATACGCAGCCCACGCAACTTGCTTGTATTTTTCTGCCTCTTTTTCTGCGCTCTTTGCCCCGTATATACCCCGACCAACTATTATGCAATCAGAGCCCGCATATATTGCAGCTTGAGGCGTAGAATATTTCTGCCCGAGTGCATCGCCATGCGAGCCAAGCTTTACACCTGGCGTAAAAACAATCTGTCCTGCGTCAGTTAAAGAGGTCAGCTTCTTTAGCTCATCAACATTTCCGCCGTTTCCTATGTGCCCTGAAACGAGTTTCCTGTTTGCGTGCGCAAGATTGACAGCAGTTGCCATATATTCTCCTGTTGCAAGGTTCCCCTCACTTGACATCTGCGAGAGAATTATTATGCCGCGCGGGAACTCAAATTCCGTCTCATCCATGCCCTGCTCAATTCCTTTGAGCACACCCGAACCAGGAACTATATGCACATTCACAAAGTCTGCCCATTCGCCTATTTTGTATATACCCCGGGAATATTGCATGCGCACTGTATTTCCTATATCTGCAAACTTCCTGTCTTCAAAAATCATGAACTTGTGCTTTTCTGCAAGCTTTGTCAGGCGCTCTGTAAATTCAGGGGTAAAATCCTCGATTATGTCAACATGTGTCTTGAAAAGCGCAATTTTTGGACCAAGAGCATCTGCAAGGGCAAGAATATTCTCTGCGATAGTCAAATCTGCGGCCACACAAAGATTGGTTTTTTTGCGCGCCATAATCTCGAACAAGCTGCCTGCAGCAGGGTTCTTCGCATGTTTCGCGCGCTTCTCATAGGGCATCTGTAGTTTGTCCATATAAGAAATTAGTTGGGAAAGTATATTAATTGTGGGTTATGCGAAAAGAGTGTTGTTGATGGGTGCTATAACCCATATTCCTTCACATTCACGTAATCTATGTCCGACATCCATATCCGTTCATATCCGTGGTCATAGCTTGCGCTTCGGACAAGCTCAAAATCACCAAGCTTTGAGAGATTGACTTCCTGGCGGCATTTGTTCACTCTCATGTATCGTGCAATGTTTTCTTTGTGCTTTCGCTTGCTGATATTGAGCCGTGCGTCGTATTTTTTGTTTACAGTTCCGTCTCTGTTTAGTTTTCTTACCTCGAGAATGATGTTTTCGATGTTGTCTGCTTCGTTGTAAGACAGCCCTACAACAATTAGGTC
>JAIWAJ010000236.1:0-2104 GCA_048634435.1 Methanosarcinales archaeon | reverse complement strand
GTCCGGGAGTGACCATGAACCTCAACCGGTACAGATTGACGGTCCTGCTGCTCCTGGTTGTGGCCACCGGAGTTTGCGGACCGGTCCGACCAGGGGTTGCCCAGGGGGTGGTCGAAGAGGATGTCAAGGAGGCGGTGCAAGACACCACCGCGATTGCATCCGAAAAAATCATCAACCCCGAACTGGCCCGGACCAAGGTGGACGAGGCACGCCAAGCAGCAAGCCGGGACCAGCACCACGAGGCCGTGGCCAACTATCTGGAGGCTCTGGCCAGCGACGCCATATCCTACAACATTCAACCCACTTTAAGAACCCCGTATATCTCATTCAACACATCCTCTTTATTCTTAATCATAGGCAGCGTGTTATGCAGATACACAACATCCACGCTATTGCTCTTAAGACCAGTATCGCACCCGGAACAAATCGTCTCAATATTATCCAGCCCATACTTTTCCGCTTTCTTCTGAACAATCCCTAGAGCCCGCTCATGAATATCAAGCGCAAACACTTTCCCCTCTGGACCAACTATCCTGGCTGCCGGAATCGTATTAAACCCTGGCCCGCACCCAAAATCCAGCACAAAGTCCCCGCTTTTCACCTCCGCGTACCTGACTTCATCATCAATATTCCGAAACAATTTCCTGATAGACATAATAACGGTCATCACCAAAAACCTGATCGCAGGCATCCGCTTCTGTCCACTGTTCCCTTTCATCTTTCCAGCCCATCAAGATAATCCAAAACAACCTTCTCTGCCTCATCCAAATCCTTCCCAAAAAAAAGCAGCCCTTCGCGATGCCCACCCATAACAATAACTCCCTTCTTTTGCGCACCCCCCTCGCGAAACAGCCTCATAATCTCCCGCGCCATCGCAGGCGTCCCAAAAAGCGCATCATGAGAAGTAGTAGGCACCTTCCCGATCAGCTTCCTCCACAAAGAAAGGCAATGCACATGAACCACAGCATTAACATCTGCGCAAGACAGATAAACCGCCGCATGACTAAGCGCCTCAGAAGACGCCTGTACAGGACCAACACATGTAAGGCGATTTTTATCTATATCAAAATCAGTAACCTTTGCATAGTGCCGCCCATCCAAAGTTTTAAGATTGCCCGTAGCAGTACCGGTAATAATAAACTCATCCGACCCCCCGACCCGCGCACTGACATTCCCAAAACCAACTCCATCCTCATGCGCCCCAATCAGCCCAAGCCCATACAGCTTATTCCTCAATGAATTGATCTCAGCGATATCATCAGAAGAAAGCGCACCCGTGCGAATCCACTCGCAATCAAACTTAATATACTCTTCATCATCCATATTCATCATCTATACGATAAGATATCCTCAAATCAATATAAATCACACCAAAACTAAATAAACTTAACCCATAATATAATACACATGCAACAAATACAGGCAATAATCCTCTGCGCAGGAAAATCAAGCCGCTTCTGGCCCTTATCAGAAGACAGCCACAAATCCTCAATCAAAATAATGGGCCGCCCCATCATAGAATACACAATAGACAGCATAATAAGCTCAGGCATAAAAGACATCATACTAATAACCGGCCAAAAAGACACCCTGCAATTGGAAAAAAGGCCGGGCATAAAACTAAGCCACGTCATCCAGAAGCACCCCAAAGGCATGGGAAACGCCCTAAAATGCGCAGAACCCCTGATAAAAGACCAGTTCTTCGTCCTGAACCCCTACCACCACAACGCAGAAAAATACATTCTTCCCATGCTGAAAAAATCAAAAGACACAGGCGCAAAAATAATACTTCTCGGCGCCCCCACATCCACCCCAGAAAACTACGGCATATTTGAACTAAAAGGCGACATAGCAAAAAGCATCAAAGAAAAACCAAAGAAAAAAGACGCCCCATCCAACACCCGTGTAATCGGCATCTACCTGCTCGAAAAAGCCCTCTTCAAATACCACGACAAAATCAAGGAACACGAATACTCATTTGAGGAAGCCCTCACAAACTACATGAAAGAAAACACTGTCCGCATAACAAAAACATTAGAGCCAACCCCCACCCTGAAATACCCGTGGGACCTCCTGAGATTCACAAAAACACTAATGGACGCAA
>JAIWAJ010000235.1:0-2121 GCA_048634435.1 Methanosarcinales archaeon | reverse complement strand
AAACGGTTACAACATATGCCGGCATTGACTGGCAGTTTTCAGGATCCATACACATAAGCACAGAAGACAGTTCAGCCGTTGCACTGTACCCTGATACAGGAACAGGCGGCCAGCCAACAAACCACTGGACGCTTTCTACAGTCACTGTGTCCGGCGAAAGAAGGTCTGGCATGTTTGGCTCCTTTGCCAGCACTGCAAATGTTATGTTGTCGCCAACAGGATATGTGGCAGAATGTCCCTCTGACTCAGACATTGTATAATTGCCTTTATCCAACTCTACTTTCATTAAATCTACCCAGAAGTTCCTTACCTCAAACCAGCCCCACCCAAAGTATGTGGCATTTGTGGCAGGGTCTGTCACAGACAGGTCAATACTGTACCAGCCTGGCTGCATGTTGCTGCCGGGCACGATTGTAAGTGTTGCCACAGGATTCGTAACATTTATTATTGTTCCAACCAGCACAGTGTAGTCAGTGACCATCTTGAACTGCTGGTCGTTTCTAACTTCAGAAACATTTACAACAAACCCGCCGCAACCAGTGCAAGTCTTCTGGCTGCTGTATCCCCCGAATACACTTTGCGCCTTGTCTATATCAAGAACAGTCACGCCGAGGCTTATGTTCTGCCCCTGCTTCACATACCACGACCCGTCATCAGTCCCTGACAACTCGCCCCACACCATATATTTCTTTAGCATGAAAAATGCGTCACCTATTCCGCTCTCGACTACACCATTAACATTGGCAGTGAACCGGAACTTCATTATGTAAAATCCCTCATCCACAGGAGATGTAAAGTTAATTGTCCCGTTGACCATGTTCTCATTGAGGCTGTCCCGCAACGTGGAATTCGCGAGAAGGTCACTGAATGTGGGAAATACCCTCTGCAGTTCAATTATCTTTGCAGAAGTTATGTTTTCCGAAGGCAGTTCCTCGTCTGTAAGCAGATCTGTGACCTTTAATTTTATTCTCACAGTGGAATTGGGTGCAAAAAATGCGAAATCATCTCCCTTGAAGTCAACAGTGTCCCCGCGGGCAAGAAGCCGTTGCACCCCGAACGTAACACCAGTAGATTTTTCTTCCCCATTATAATTAATCTTGATTTTCGCCCTGTAAACAGAGCCGCTCATGTTTGGCGCAGTAAAAATCACCATGCATTGTGAACTGAATCCCGGAGGAGGCTGTTCACCTGAGATGCCCATATAATCCAGTGCATCACTCAGGTTCATGACCTGATAACTTGGAGAATATGCAACGCCGTTCTCATCTGTTATTTCTGTCAATGTCACAACAGAACTGCAGTTTCCCGGATTAATAAGCCCGGGCATATCACCCTCAGAGCCCTTGGCAGACATGCCGCCTGCAGAAATATTTGACAAAAAGGTCATGAGGGTCACATTCGAAAGGGGCGGGAACGCATTAACCATAGCACCGGCAGAATCCGCATCTTCAATGTACTTTGTATTGATTGCCTCTGCCTGAAAGTCCACTGACTTTACCTCGAATCCTGTAGAGGCGCCCTGTGTGTTCCCTGATGCATCAGTGCCTGTTACACTGACACCGTACATCCCTGTGGAAGCGCCTGATAAATCATAATCAATCGTGTATACTCCGTCAGCTGATGCTGTGAAATCGGATTTACTCTTGCTCAATGTTGTCCCATTCGGATAATAGAGCGTGGCTGTAAACGATGAAAGGTTAAAGGAGCCTGTGGAGTTCTTTGAGGTTACTAACAGGCGCACTTTAGAATCAGGAGAGAAAGAGTATGCCGGGCTGCCGGAAAGGTCTGTTATAGTCGCAAACATTTCAAATGCCTCTACAGAAAAAGTGAGGCTTGCCATGCTATTGTTCAGTTTCACAGAATACGTCCCTGACGAAAGAGGCGGCTCACTAATGCTAAGCCAGCCAAACTGTGAAGACATACCAGAATGTAATGAAATCTGACCTATAGAATTAACCACTTCCACTTTGACATATGTTGAAATCATGTTTGTGTCATTCTTTGTCAATATGATAAAGTTGGTGCTCTCATCAGTATTCGGGCGATTTTCCGGAACCTTCCAGAGAAGTATCTTGTCTCCGGTCGTGTGCTCTATGTCGCCAACAACGTATTTGAAGTCAG
>JAIWAJ010000234.1:0-2077 GCA_048634435.1 Methanosarcinales archaeon | reverse complement strand
ATGACAGGCAGAGGAGTTATTTTGATGGTTCAGGCTCGTATGATGATGTGGTCAAGTGGCATGATTATTTCAGGAAGCGGGGCAAGAATGTTAATCTGCTGCCGACTATCACTGGATTGAGCCTGAAATACGGCGCCAGAAGCATCATTGATGAATATCTCATGCGCGGCTGCAACACTATTAATTTCAGGCCTGTTTACATGGGTGCGAAAGCTAAGAGCAATGCTTCTTTGCATCTTGCGCCTGAAAAGTATGCTGATTTCTGGATTGATGGTGTTGAGTATATGGCTGAGCTTACACGGAAAGGAACCCTGGTCTATGATGAGTTTTCAAGGGGCCTTATACGCAATATGATGGGCCAGGCGCGCGGGTTCATGTGCGCAAGAAGGCCGTGCGGCGCGGGAGTTTCGCAGCTGTCTTTTGGCGTGGACGGCGGCATCTGTGCCTGCGACATGTCCAAGAATGTTGATGAGTTCAGGCTGGGTGATGCCAAGGATAGCAGCTACAGCGATGTTTACCTGAATAGTCTCTCGTTTCTGTCTAATACTCCTGAGTTCCAGCCGCTTTGCGATACATGCGTGTATTCTGCTTTCTGCCCGTCGTGCGCAAGCAGGGTTTTTTCGCGGCGAGGGGATTTGTGCGCATTCACTCCCCGTGATTTTGACTGCATTGTATATAAAAAGATGTTTGATTATTTGTTTTCAAAGATGCAGGATAAAGAGTATCGCAGGGTTTTTGAAAAATGGGCGGTGGCGAGGCGATGATTGAATATCTGCTTAAGGTTATTGTGCTGGCTGTGGTTCTGAGGTATCTTCGCGTGCTTGATATCCAGTCGATTTTGATGTTTGTTGTGTCGTCTTTTTTTCTTTTTTTCGCGTACGGGGTGCCCCGTATCCCGGAATTTATTGTTTTTTGCACAATGAGTATCTTCTTTTTGTGGATTAGTGTTTTTGCAGTGGTTGATAATTGGGATAAATTCAATTTGAGGTCTGTGAAGTTGTCTTTTTTGGGGAAGTATTTTAAGTTTTTTTGCACGATGATTGTTATCTCGTTTTTTATGCTGCAGTTGTTTGAGTTTGCAGATGGTGTTCTTTTGTATGCCGGGGCTTTGGCTGTTTATTTTATCCTTGTTCTTGCACAGGAAAAATATAGCGCTTATTTTCGGAAGTTCGGGTTTGTGAACTATAGAAACGCTTTTTTTGTGATTGTTCTTTATTGTGCTCTCTTTTTGAAGTATGGGCTGGCTGCACAACTGGCTGTTTTGGGATTTGTTTATGTTTTGATATTTCTGCTTTACAGGATGCTTTACAACTCCTTTACTGTCTGTGTCAAAGCTGACGAGCTTGCGCCAGGCATGATTCTTGCTGAGCATATTGTGAAGAAAGGCAGGACATATATGAAATCAGGTGTGTTTTTCTTTAACCCAGTGTCTGTTTTTCGGACAATGTTTTCGCGGAAGGTCCGCGGGGAAGTGGAGGTTTTCGGGTCGCTTAAGCCTCTTAGTGAGGGAGATATTAAGGTCATCAGGAAGATCATGAGCACTTACGGGATTGACTATGTGAAAGTGCAGAGGATGATTGATATGCGGCCTTATGTTCTTGCAGGGGTGTTGGTTTTGGTTTTTGCACTGTATTTTGATATCTCATTTTTACACTGATGCGTCAGTAACAGGATATGGATTTGCACACACTGTTGCCATGTCGCTGCAGAGTTGCCCGTCACAGCAGTTGTCGTCGATGAAGGGCATTGTGACATAATATTTAAACTCAAGGTTCTCCCAACTGTTGGTTGTTGTATCGTAGTATTTGTATGCCTCATCTGTGATTGTGACTTGTATCTTAAGGTTTTTCAGTATGTACCTGTGGCGGTAGTGCATGTAGCAGGTTGTTATACGCGCTTTGTTACAGTGACTTTTGTGATCGGTGTATATTCCGCCTGGATAACATTCAAAGTGGTAACCTGAGCACCCACATGAGCATCCGCCTGATTCTATTTTGCCTTTTTTATACTCGTGGTGCTCAATGTTGTGGCTGTTGCAGGATAATGGGTTGCATGCGCTTGTGTCTGTGTTTGTCTG
>JAIWAJ010000233.1:0-2072 GCA_048634435.1 Methanosarcinales archaeon | reverse complement strand
TAAAACTCGAAAACATAGGCACAAAAGAAGCAGGGAACGTATCTGTCACGATTCTGCCGGAATACCCATTTTCGCTCGGCCCCGGGGAAGATGCAAAAAAAGATTACGGTACTCTTGAAATAATGTCTCCTATCACAATGCGCTACACCTTGTATGCGGATGAAAACGCTATTGACGGATTAAACAAGCTGGCAGTAGCCTATACTACTCAAACCGGGATGAAAGTTACAGAAGATATCACAATAGACATTGAAAGCAAAAAAATCAGCCTCTATGTGGGCGGCTTAGAGACAGATCCTACAAAACTGACATCAGACACTGACAGCGCAAAATTCACAGTTGAGATACAGAATGTGGGGGATTCTGATGCGCAGATGGTTTCATCAGAACTTATATTGCCGGACGGCTTTAAGCCATCCACAAGCTACTCAACCAGGTACATGCTTGGAACAATCAGCCATGACTCAGGTAAAAGCGCTATCTATTACATTGACATAGACAAAACAGTGCAAGAGGGGCTTTATCCTGCAAAAATATTTTTGAGATATAAAGACAGCACAGGCTCGCGCTCAGAATATAAAGAAAAAACACTTGAACTTGATATTCCTGTGATGGGAAGACCGGATTTTGAGATAACTGATGTTTCGACAAGTCCTTTGAAGATTGCGCCTGGTGATGAGAATGTTGAACTGAAACTGAAAATCAAAAATACCGGTTCCAAGAAAGGCGAAAGCGTATCTGTCAGGATATTTAAAAAGTCAGAACAGCCTGTTGATTTTGATGAAAAGTCAGATTATATCGGAACTCTGGATGTAGGTGAGGAAGGGTATGGTGTATTAAAACTGAGCGTTGATGAGAGTGCCGCGCTCAAAACGTATCTACTTGACGCAGAAATAAGGACAGTATATGAAAATAGTGTCCTTGTTTATGACCGTACTGTTCCGCTGAGCGTATCTTTTGTAAGAGAAGAAATCCCGATACACGAGAAATACCAGCAGTATTATCCAACTGTTGCCGGTCTTGTGATGCTGTATCTCTTGTGGCGCTATATGCTGCCGTTTATAACTCACAGGATATCTTCAGCCAGCAAAAAAGAGAGACAGAAAATCAAACACCATATTGAAAATAGTGATGAATTACTCTGAACATTAAAACCAAGGCGATTATCATGGACATATCTTTTATCGTTCCGACATTAAATGAAGAGAAATATATTGAAGATTGCCTTAAAGCTATAAAAAACCAAAAAACATCTCACACATACGAAATAATAGTCGTTGACGGGCACAGCACAGATAGAACCGTAGAAATCGCACAAAGATACGCAGACAAAATCATCTTTTCGAAAGTAAGGTCTGTCGCGGTCCAGCGCAACATGGGGGCTAAAAGCTCACGCAGTAAATACTTTGCATTCATAGATGCAGATACACAGATATGCACAGATTACATTGAAACAGTCATCCTGCACCTCAAAAACGGCTATTTAGGCGTGTCTTTAGGATTTGAATTTGAGAAAAAGAAGCTAAAATTATTGTTTGCTGAAAAAGTGACAAATAGCTATTATCATGCAAGAAGCTTGCTTGGCGAAGCAACACTGCCGGGTTTTAACATCTCTATCTCAAAAAATGTATTTACAGAACTTGGAGGATTCAGGAACATTATTTTAGAAGATGTTGATATTTCAAGGACATTAAATAAGATTGGGCCAACAAAATACATTACCTCAAAAAAAGTGGTCACATCAGCACGCAAACTCGATAAAATGGGTGTGCTTGGGACCTTGAGGTATTACGTTGAGCTTGACCTGAGCAAAAGTTCGCGTATTGAGCCAGTTAAAAATCTTCTTAAGCACAAAAAATATATACATATCAGGTGAAATTTATGCCGAAAACAGATTCGTACAGAAAAAGAATAAAGAAATATAAAAACAAGGTCATTGAACAAGCCATAGTCAAAGATATTTTTGGAAAATCCAGAGAACTAATGGGATCAGCGAAAGAAATACAGAAATATATCCGCAAACTACCTGAAAATGAAAGAAAAAGAATTACCAATCATATTGAGAACACCAG
>JAIWAJ010000232.1:0-2206 GCA_048634435.1 Methanosarcinales archaeon | reverse complement strand
CTTCTTGCGGATCCGGCATTGCCCTTTGGACTGATGAGAATATGTTTCTTGGGGCCTGTTCTGTCGGGGAGCGGGGCAAGAGAGCTGAAGCTGTTGGTGAAGATGCTGCCTCTCTGTTGATTTCGGAGTACAGGGGGAAGGCATGTGTTGACAAGTATCTCTCGGACCAGTTGATTCCATTTATTGGTGTTTTGGGGGGAATTCTCAAGACATCAGAGATAACAAAACATGCTGAGACTAACATGTGGGTTGTTGAAAAGTTCGGAGAGGCTGCGTTTAATGTTAACAGGGATGATAGAATCATTGGCGTAATCGATAAATAGCGGCTAAATTGCAGATGTTTGGCTTTTGTTTTGCATGATTTTTGGGATGAAAAACGAAAAGTATATATATTTGTGTGTCCAATATAGAGATAGAAAGTTGCAGAGATTAATTAATAACATTCATGTTTGTTTTATCTCCCTTACTGGGATGTGAGATGGGACCTTCGGGTTCCTTCTTCCACCCAGTCCTTGTTCTGTGTGTGTTTTTTGGTTATTTGTTGTTTTATTTTATATTTTGAACTGGTATGTTTTCCAGTCTATGGATTTTAGGAGGCGCTTTCTCAGGGGCTCGATGCCTTCGTTTGTTTTTGATGAGATGTTGAATGTCTTGCTTTTGTTTTTGGGGGGGTTGTCTCTTCTTGCACTGGTCTGATTTTGTCATGGCAAGGAGGATGGGTGTTTTTTTGAATGTGTCTTTTATGTCTGAGTATAGGGATTTTTGCTGCGTTTGATTGTATCCGCAGGTTTCTGTGGGGTCTATCAGGAAGATTATGAGGTTTGCCTTGTGCTCGAGTGCTGCAAGGGCGCGCTTTTCGATTGTGTTTTTTTCTTCCACCGGGCGGTCAAGGAGGCCGGGGGTGTCTATTACCTGTATTTTCTCGTCTATGTAGCCGATGAGTATGTCTTTTGTTGTGAATGGGTAGGGCTGGACTTTGGGTTCTGCGCCTGTGAGGGATTTCATGAGTGAGGATTTGCCGACGTTGGGATAGCCTGCGAGGACGACTGTCGGGAGGTCTTTTATGGCTGGCAGTTTTTTCAGGCGGCGGCGGCAGTCTTCAAGGAAGATGAGGTCGTCTTCTACCTGCTTTATTACTGATGACTGCCTGCCGTAGTATTCTTTTCTTATGGGTGAGAGGGATTTCAGGGGTGCGCCTTTCAGGCGCCTTCTGTATTTGCGCTCTAAGTCCCTGTTGAAGCCGATTACCCATTTGAGGGCTGCGAGGGATTTTTTGAATTGCCTTATGTCTATCAGTGATGCGACGAGGTCATAATAGAAGGGGTCGAGTTCTGTGGTTTTTGATGTCTTGTCAAGGATTTCCTGGAGAGTGTTGTTTATTACTGTTGAGACTGTGTTTATCTTGGATTGCTCGTACTCGCGGATGGAGTTGATGCGGTCGCGCTTGTTTATTGTTTTTTTTACGTTTCTTGCGCGCTTGAAGGCTTTGTTGAGGAGCTCGTCTTTTCTCGGGATTTGAGGCATTGTAAACATGGGGGTTCACTTATAGATGGATTTATATAATATTGGATGTATTTTATATTATAAATATGTGCTTCTAAATTGATGCATGTTGAACAGAAAAAGAGGTGTGTTGTATGGGTTTGGAGTTTATTTTTGGAATTGTGGTGTTTATACTCATTATCAGCATCAAGCAGATTTATGAGTATGAGCGCGGGATCCTGTTTACAATGGGAAGGTATTCGCATATACTTTCGCCTGGATGGAGGATTGTGCTTCCGGTTTTCCAGTCGATGCAGAAGGTGGATCTGCGTGTGAAGACTGTTGATGTGCCGTCGCAGGAGACTATGACGAAGGATAATGTTTCTGCGAGGGTGAATGCGGTCTTATATTATAAGATTACGGATGCGTCTAAGGCGATTCTTTCTGTTGAGGATTATATGTATGCGATGAGCCAGCTTGCGCAGACTACTATGAGGAATGTTATTGGCGAAGTGTCGCTTGATGAGCTTCTTTCGAAGAGGGATAAGGTTTCGCAGAGGATCATGGAGATTGTTGACAGGGAGAGTGACCCGTGGGGAATCAAGGTCACTTCTGTTGATCTGAAGGATGTTGAGTTGCCCGGTGAGATGAAGAGGGATAAGGTTTCGCAGAGGATCATGGAGATTGTTGACAGGGAGAGTGACCCGTGGGGAATCAAGGTCAC
>JAIWAJ010000231.1:0-2210 GCA_048634435.1 Methanosarcinales archaeon | reverse complement strand
TGGTTTACGTGGATGATGCAGTGGAGGCGCTTGTGTTGATGCTAAAGCCAAAAGCGAAGAACCAGATATATCATATTGCAGATGATGACCCGCATACATACAGGGGAGTTTATGAGACAATTGCAAAAGTGAGCGGCTGCAGGAAACCTGAGAAGCATGTTCCTGTTTTTCTGGTTAAGCTGGTGGCGCTTTTGCATGAGACAAAGTGCAGGATACTTGGGAAAAAGCCGAATGTCACGAAGATGAGGTCAAGTATCGAGAGACTGATAAGAGAAAGAATTGTCTGCATAGAAAAAGCAAAAAAAGAGCTCGGGTATAAGCCAAAATATAATCTGGAAAAAGGTATGAAAAAGACATTTGAGATGCTTTCTGCAGGAGAAAAAACCGGAAATAAGTCCTGACAACAGAATAATTTAAAAAACATTGATACCAAGATAGGTTATGATAATTCCTTATGAGCTAATCGGTCGCGCTGCTATTTATTTGTTCCTGACTGCTTTATTTGTTCTGCTTGCGAGCCTGGCTGTTGCGCTCTATTCTTACAGGAAAAGGAAAATTCTTTTTCCGAGGTTTGTTTTATTTACTCTTGATTTTTTCTACAGCCCGGCAAAAATGATCTGTAGGGCATTTTCAATAAGAGATACAATCGTTGATGAGGTTCTGATTGAAATAAGAAATGCTGCGCTTTTAGATGACTTCAGGAAAGTCAAAGACAAGAAGATCCTAGTCGGACCGCAGTGCATGCGCCATCCGGAATGTAAAGCAAGGTGCGACCCGAGGATAGGGTATATTTGCATGGGATGCGGCAGGTGTGTGTATGCGCGGCTGAAAAAAGAGTGTGAGAAACGCGGCTATGAGTTGTTCATTGTTCCTGGAGACAGCTTTGTCAGAAAGATTGTGAACCTGCACAGACCAAAAGCTGCAATTGGTATTGCGTGCTTCGGGGAACTGAATGAGTCAATGCATAGTTTATCAAAAAATATCCCGGTACAAGGAGTTCCTTTATTGAGAGATGGTTGTTTTAAAACAATTGTAGATGTAAAGGAAGTGACTGAAAAAATGAAACTTTGATTGAAGTAAGAGGGTATATATGTATGAACTTATAGGAAAGATATTGGTTTATGGATTTGAGATATCCGCAATCATAGTAATTATAGCACTGGGTATTGGATACGCGGCTCTTAGGAGGAAAGTTTACTTTTGCGGTCTTTTTGCAGATATTCTGGACTTTTTCTATTATCCTTTGCTTTCAATATTCTCCTGGTTCAACAAAGAGAAGGAGCTTGACATGATTATGGTTAACCTAAAGAACTATGCCAACAAAGAAAAGTTTGCTGCTTCAAAAAATCGCATAATAATCGGAGGGCAATGTTCGAGGCATCTTGACTGTCCTGCATCCAGCACGCGAGAAGGAATAAAATGTGTGTCCTGTGGGAGGTGCTCTTTTTCAAAGATCAAGGATAAAGCTGAGAGAGATAAATTCCTTGATTGGGTTTTTGGCATGGAATACAATGTCAATAAAATGCCAAAACCGGATTTGATTATCTATCTGGATGTTCCAGTTGAGCTTGGACAGGAACTCGTATTCAAAAAAGGAGAAAGGGATTATATTGGTGGAGTAAAACAAGACATTCACGAAAAGGATACAGAATTTTTGAAAAGGTCTGAAGAGATATACAAAGGCTGGGCAGAAAAAGATAAGGATTGGTTTTTTAGATGTGCGATAATTGCAGTGTTATATGTTGCTTAAAAACAGACGTTTAGTGTGGTGTGATAGTTTGACTATTTTTTGAAATATTTGTGTATTTATAGTAATTTTGTTAATGGTTTTAACGTAATTACTTGTCACAATATCGATTTTAATTCATTAACACTTTCGAAACTATAAATTATATTTTTATTCTCAACATAAGTTATCTTTACTCCGTCAAACTCATTGCTGAGCTTTTGTTTTATCATATCTCCGAGAAAACCAATAACAATAATAATTTCTTTGATGCCGTTGTCTTTTAGCGCTTTCAAAGAATGCTCAAGAAGAGTCTTGCCGCCGATCTCAATTAATCCTTTTGGCAGTGTTTCTGTCATTGGCCTTAATCTTGTGCCCATGCCGGCCGCAACAATGACTGCTTTCATTTTTTGCTACCTAAAAACCCCATAAACGCATCTTTGTTCTGGATTGGGGTCGTGGTTGGCCTTCCAAGGTCTTTTCT
>JAIWAJ010000230.1:0-2225 GCA_048634435.1 Methanosarcinales archaeon | reverse complement strand
AATTGGATGCAGGTGAACAATATCCGAATGACAAACATGGATGGAATCTTGGTCCATTTAGTGGCTGGATTAATAGCAAAGACAATCTTAGTGATTTGAGGAACAGAATTATGCCTAAATGGAGGTATGATGAATTCTTTGAAAAAGTGAAAGGATGTTCTCCTGAACAATATGAGAGAAGAGTAGAGTTTCAAAACAGGCTTCCTGAGATTTTTCAGCCATTTTACAAACGATTAAGATTGTGAAAAAAAGTTCTAGAGTATATCCTTCTATGGATTTATTCAATCTTCTGTTTTAGAAAACTCAAAATCATATTAATTTTTTTTCTTACTTAATTCTCTTTCTTTTTGTTTTATTTTTTCTTCTAAGTCTAGTTTTTCTATAAGTTCTTTGTATCTGTTTCTTATTGTTACTTCTGTTATTCCTGCAATATCTGCGACTTCTCTTTGTGTTCTTTTTTCTCCGTTGATTAGTGCTGCGATGTATAGTGCTGCTGCTGTTATTCCTGTTGGTCCTCTGCCTGATGTTAGTTCTTTTTCTTGACTTCTTTTTAGGATTTCTACTGCTTTTGTTTGTGTTTGTGGTGTTAATTCCAATGCTGTTGTGAATCTTGGCACATAATCTATCTGACTGCTTGGTAATATTTTTATTTCTAGTTCTCTTGTTATGAATCTGTATGTTCTTCCTACTTCTTTTTTGTCGATTCCTGATGCTTCGCTTATTTCATCTAGTGTTCTTGGTACGTCTTGTGTTCTGCATGCCGCGTATAGTGCTCCTGCTACGACTGATTCCATGCTTCTTCCTCTTACAAGTCCTTTTTGAACAGCCATTGTGTATACTCTTGCTGCTTCTTCTTCTACTGTTTGTGATAATTTTAAGTATGAAGATACTCTTTTTAGTTCTGATATTGCTAGTTTAAGAGTTCTTTCTATTGCTGTGGATATTCTGTATTGCCATTTTCTTAATCTAAAGAATTTGTTTTTTCTTTGATTTCCTCCTAGTCTGTAGAAGTCTGCTTTTGTTCCTATGTTTGTTCCTAATCCTTGATCAAATTGAGTGTATGTTGATGGCGCTCCTGTTCTTCTTCTTTTTGCTGCGTCGTCTGCTTCTATTTCTCTCCATTCTTGTCCGAAATCAATTACTTTGTCTTCTATTACTAGTCCGCAATCTTTACAGATTACTTCTCCTTTTTCTTGGTTTTTGTATAGATTTACACTGCCGCATTCTGGGCATTTTTCAACATATTTTGACATTTTTGTTTACCTCGTTAGTGTGTTTTATGGCAAAATGTCACGAACTGGTTTTGTAGTGACTCGATATTTTGACATTTTTGTTTCCCCCAATATATATTTTGTAAAATAATAAGTTTTATAAACCCTTTACAGGTATATTTATAAATTGAATTGGTAACTTATTTATAAAGGTTTCTATTATGATTATTTTTTTAGAGAATAAGATTTTTGCCTCTTTTTCAGTAGAAACAGGGGTCTGAATACCAGAATTATTATTAATTTGAGAATCTGCAAATACTTCAGAATTGGTATCTTCATCAATACAACCTAAAGTAATGATTATTCCTAAAATTAGAATATAGATTAACAATAATTTCTTCATAAAATGAATAAGCTCTTCAATCCCTTCAACATCCAATAGCCCTCCCATCATTTTTAACGCGAATAAGACTCCCCTCTCAGCAGGCATCTCATATTGTTCTCCCCCGTCCATACTCTCTACGTATTGTTGCTCTAACAGTTCAACGATGCCCCAAATATCATCCCATACACTATCATTTTCTTGTCTATATATTAACTTTACTTTAAGTAGTTCTTCAATCAAATATTCCGTATCCTCCTCTATCCCTAAAAGCTCCTTCATCCTTTCAACATATTCTCGGCAGAAGTTCGCCTTGAGGCATGTCGAGAATACGCTGCCCTCCGGACAGTGTTGTCAGTAGAACTTCTCCTGAGGGCGAATCTGTAACCTCGCCGATTTTTGAGGCATCCCGACTGCTTTCAAAACCGTCCCTGCGGGCCGGGTGTGGTTCGTTGAGGGGATTGTATCCCACAATCGCGGGATGATTCTTAAGTTGTGCTGCAAGCTCTTTCCAGAAGGCAAGTGCCTGCTGTTGATATTTCTGGTCTGTCCAGAGGCGATAGTCAAATTTATAGTCGTTATTCTGACGGTTGCGTGCACCGGGCAGACTGAACATAGTAAGCAAAACTTTT
>JAIWAJ010000229.1:0-2166 GCA_048634435.1 Methanosarcinales archaeon | reverse complement strand
ATAGCGCATGGAGTTGACAATCTGAAATTCAATTTAGATCTGAAGCTTCTACGCTTTGCTCTTTGCGCTATGCTCTATGCTATTTGCCTTGAGACGGTGACCAGAAACCAGTGACCAGAAGCCAGAAGCCAGAAACCAGTGACAAGAAGCCAGTAGACAGTAGTCAGAAGTCAGAAGATAATCCGGAAGAGCCGGAATCGAAATAAATCTCCATGGACGAAACAACCTCACGTGAGAAGGTACTGAAGAGTGTCAGGAATGCCTTGATCTCCAAGCTTGACAATCCATACCAGGATGTTGACTTTGAGTCATCGGTATTCACAGAAGCCGGCGACTCGCCTGAGATTGTTTTTGCGCAGGAATTTATCAAAGTATCAGGGAAGTTTGTTTATTGCAGCGATGATGCCGAATTTGCTGTTATGCTTCACTCTGTAATGAAAGAAAAAGGATGGGACAGCATCCATTGTATTGATGATAAGCTGAAAATATTCCTGATGCAGGCCGGGATAAATATCACCAGCGATGAAATTGATTTTGAGCATATGCAGGCCGGCTTAACCCGCTGTGAATATCTCATTGCACGACTTGGCAGCATAATGGTTTCATCGGCACATGCATCAGGGCGACGCATGAATGCTTTTCCTGAGACCCACCTTATTTATGCGCGTGCTTCGCAGCTTGTCCCTGACCTGAAGGATGCCCTGAAGAGCATAAAATCAAAATATGACAGCAAGCTGCCCTCAATGATATCATTGATTACAGGTCCAAGCCGTACAGCTGACATTGAGAAAACGTTGGTTATGGGTGCACACGGGCCAAAAGATCTCTATGTTTTCCTTGTAGATGACCAAACACCACACTAAGCTGCCTGATGTGAAAAATCTAATTATTAGAACGATAACAGGTGCTGTCTTTGTTGCTGCTATCATTACAAGCGCCATCTGGTCACCAATGGCATTTTCGCTCTTGTTCCTGATGATGACGATGCTGGGTTTAGGAGAGTTTCAACGCCTGGCAATTCCTGATGCAAAATTTATTGATGCACTGCCGGGCTGGCTTGCCGGATTTATCGTTTATAATTTGATCGCCTTATACGCAGAATCAATGATAGAAATAAAATTCTTATGGTTGATCCTGCCGGTCATGATGATCTCTGCTTCAGTGAGCGTATTCTCCGGTAAGGAAAAAGCCATTCGCAGGATTGCCGCCGATCTCAGCGGACTTGCATTTGTTGTAATCCCGCTCGGCATGCTTAACCTTTTCCTGAACCCATTGATAATCCCGGGCTATCACACACCCTGGCTTGTACTTGGGATGTTCATTATCCTTTGGACCCACGACACATTTGCATATTTATGCGGCAGCTTGTTCGGTAAACACGCCTTATATAAAGCCATATCCCCAAAAAAATCATGGGAAGGCAGCATCGGAGGTTTCGGGTTTGCCATTATTGCCGCCTATATTATTTCCATATTTTCTCCTGAACTGGATATATGGCAATGGATGGTGATCGCGCTGATCATAACTGTTTTCGGTACCATTGGTGATCTGGCCGAATCCCTGCTTAAAAGAAAAGCAGGAGTGAAAGACTCGGGAAGATTACTTCCCGGGCATGGAGGCATCCTGGATCGGGTCGACAGCATCCTCTTTGTATCACCAATTGTATTTGTTTTTATACTTTTGTGCAGCTCATGAAATTACATACAGCCGGCATAGGCCCCATCATCGTACTGCTTGTAGGTGTATCTGCATTGCTGATATTTCTTAACTGGATTTTTCCTGCCCAGAGCCCAGTACATTACTTCCTCTATGCTTCCGCTTTTGTATTCATGTTTTTGACGGTGAGATTTTTTCGCTTTCCCGACAGAAAGGTCCTTCCTGATGAAGATGCTGTTTACAGCGGCGCTGATGGCAGGGTGGTTGCTATTGAGAAAGTATATGAAAAAGAGTATTTTAATAGCGAACGCATCCAGGTATCGGTTTTTATGTCGGCGATGAATGTGCATATTAACTGGAGCCCCATCGGGGGAAAAGTGGTTTATAAAAAGCATCATCCGGGTAAGCATGTTGTTGCATTCAATCCCAAATCTTCATTAATTAATGAGCATACCACCCTTGTTTTCAAGGATGAAAAAGGGCGGGAGGTGATGATGCGCCAGATCGCAG
>JAIWAJ010000228.1:0-2201 GCA_048634435.1 Methanosarcinales archaeon | reverse complement strand
CAAAAGACGGGCTGTGGGCTATGGAGGTTTCAAGGAAGACAAAGATTTCCAAGTCGACTGTGCAGCGCTATCTTACGACTTACATGAAAGGTGAGGTCGATGAGATACGGACTTTTTCTGAACTCGTGAAACTCTACAAACTCAGGTGAAATTATGCAGAAACTGACAGAATATGATTGCAGGGCGCTTCTGAAGAAGCACAGGATAAAAGTCCCTATTGCGAAGCTTGCAAGGAGCGCGGATGAAGCTGCAGAGCATGCTGAAAAAATAGGTTATCCTGTTGTTTTGAAGCTAATCTCTGCTGACATGCTGCATAAAACTGATGTCGGCGGCGTGATAATAAACATTGATGATGCGGGGGAAGTCAGAAAGTCATACCAGAAGATACTTGAGAATGCAAAAAAGCATGGCAATATCCGTGTCGACGGGATACTCGTCGAGGAGACTCTCTGCGGCAGGCAGGTGATAGTCGGCTCCACGCGGGACCCGCAGTTCGGGCCTGTGCTGATGTTCGGGATCGGGGGGATTTTTGTTGAGCTCCTGCATGATGTGTCGTTCAGGATTATACCGATAACCAGGCATGACGCAAAGAAGATGATACAGGAGATAAAGGCGCATGACATACTCGGCGCTGTGCGCGGGCAGAAGGCTGTGAATACTGATGCTCTTACAGATACGCTTGTGAAAGTCTCGAACATGATAGACAAGGAAAAAGGGATAACAGAGCTTGATATCAACCCCCTGTTTGTGAATGAAAGAGAGGCTGTTGCCGGGGATGCGAGAATTGTGATGGGATGAGTAAAGCCCGGAGTGATGCCTGAAAAGGATACTGAGTGGCAGGGCTGCAATATGGGCATCGAGAGAGTAACATAAATTGATTGTGGTTTATGAGAATGATGAATAAAAAAGACAAAAGTTCCGGCAGTTTGGAAGAGAAGGGGAATCCTGATATCTTTACTGCTCATCCCGGTTTAAAGGAAGCAGCTGCATCTTTCGATGCATCCAAAAACGAGGCATCAATAAAGGGACACGGTCCTGTGAACATGCTGAGGAGCAAACTCGGGCAGCTCATGGGAGGAAGCCATGCAGGAGCATCTTATGAACCGGGTTCAGCCAAGCCGGACAAAGGAACTCTCCATCCTGATATGCCCGAACCAGATTCCAGGAGAAGCATATCGAAAATAGATGCACTAAAAACAGGAAGAAAAAAAGTGATGTCCTCTGACATCAACACCCTGTCTGTGCGATTGAGTGAACTTGAAGAGCATACACGGGAGATGCATGCTAAATTCGACGGATTTGTCCTGAAATCAGAGAAGTTTATGGATTACGGACAGTTTATTGAAGCAAGAAAAGAGGTTGAGGAAAAGATACGGCTGCTTGACAAAATAGAGAAATCACTTTATGATTCAAGAAACCAGATACTGAAAGATTCTGGATATATGGACTCTATTCTCACAGGATTTAAATATACTAAAGAAAGGATAGAGATTCTTGAAAAGCAGATGGATTCGCTTTTAAAAGCAGAGCGTGCAAAGAGCCATCCCTCACTGCTGAATAAAATCAGGGGTGCTGTTGACCCGCAAAATATAAAGTCCAGGATTGATTCTTCAAAATTATCTGGCCTTGGCAGGACTGTCTCGGAATTGAAAAAACAAATGGATGCTTTGAAAGAGAGTGAGAGCAATGCCCTGAAAGAAGTTGAGAGATTGAAGAAGGAAAGACATGTATATGATAAAAACACGGATAATAACCTGCCTGAAACTGTTAAATCGCTCAATAAGGAGATTGACGAGCTAAAGGAAAGAGCGGCAGGTTACCCGGATAGGGAAGAACTGGCCATGATTAAAGAACAAATCAGTGAATTTGCTGTGAAATTTGATGAGTTAAATAAGCGCCAGTCTGAAGATGTGAAGGGAAAAGATGCAGAAAAGGAGATAAAAACAGCTATGTCTGAACTCAAAAAAGAGGTGGACTTAAAGGTTGATGCGCTGCGTGGGGCGCAAAATAGTGTCGGGCGCGAGGAGTTTGCAGAGTTCGTGAAGGAGAATAAAAGCTTGATAAGTGGATTGCAGAGGGATGATGATGTGGACGCCAGAAAGAGGATTGAGGCTCTTGAAAAGAGCGTGAAGTCAATCTCCAGGGGTGCCGGTAAAACGCATGCAAATATTTTTGGTAAGTTGTTTGGGGACCAGAAGGGT
>JAIWAJ010000227.1:0-2280 GCA_048634435.1 Methanosarcinales archaeon | reverse complement strand
AATATCAGCGCTTCGCTTTTTATTGACATAACAAAGCGCCTGACAAAAAGGAAATGAAACGAAAGTTCATCTGTAAACAAAGAACCATCTCCCTTCTCATTCGCAAGCAGCTCAGCCCTTAAACCAATAGAATGTGTTTTTGCTTCAGTAGCCCCTGAATTTGCAGCATGCATTATCCCGGGACCTCCTCCACTAAGAATCGCATACCCTCTTTTTCCTAACTCAAAAGCAACTCTCCTGCAATGCTGATAATACTCACTATCATGCGCAACCCTGTGAGACCCAAAAAAAGTCACAATCTTAGTATTTATCCCATTAAGAAGCGCCAACCCGTCATTTATTTCCTTCTGGACCTTATCAACAGTCCAGTCTGTCTTTCCATAATATTGCTTATTTTTGTGCAGCATGCTCATATTAATATAAAGACAAAATCAAATTTAAATATCCTTCCCAAAACACCCCACCTCAGCTAAAGCATCCCACCACCAAAATTATATTAACCCCCTGCGCCCAAAGTAAACCCTATGAACCCAGTTTCCAAAAAAACAACAAAACTCGCTATACTATCAATCCTAATAACAACCCTCCTTCTGATCCAGCCCGCCCTCTCAATCACACAGGAAATAAAAGATCCTGCAAACATAGGCGAACTAAAAGTAAAAATAACCCAGCACGGAAAAATCATCATCACAGACGGGAGACTCGAATGGATAAAAATCAACCTCACACTACCGAATGATAACTCAAATCAGTTTGTCATAACAGACGAAAAATACACAGAAGACGAACTCAAAAACAACATACTCACAATAAAAAAAGAAAACCCGCCAAACATAGTCACATACAGCACAGAAAGCATAGTCACAATCAAAGAGCGCATCACCCTCCATATCCCCGAAACCTACACAATACCGGACAACATAAAAATCTACCTGAAGCCAACAAAAAACATCCAAAGCACAAACCCGAAAATAACCGCGCTCGCAAAACAGCTCACAAAAGACTCAAAAACCGACTTTGAGCGCATCGCGAAACTAGCCACATGGGTCCACGAGAACATAGAATACAAACTAAGCCTCGGAACCGAAACAAAAGACGCCCTCTGGACCCTCGAAAACAAAATAGGAACATGTGACGAATTCTCAAGCCTCTTCATAGCCCTCGCAAGAGCAGCAGGCTACCCGGCGCGCTACATCTCAGGCCACGCCTACGGCAAAGACGGCTGGGAAAAACACGCCTTTGCAGACGTATACATCGGCAGGTGGATACCAGTCGACCCCACATGGAACGAAGTCGGCAACCTCGACGCAACCCACATCCAGTTCACAACAACAGAAGACAACATAGTAAAAAACGAAGTCAAAGTCTACGGCACAAAAATCGGCGACATGACCTGGGCAGAAGACGAAACCGAAATCGAGATACTTGACACCAAAGAAAAAGAAAGAGAAAAAGACTATGAACTTAAAAAAAGCTCAGACAAACTCGAGGCAGGCGAAGAAGCAGTAGTGCTCCTGAGATTCACACCAAAAGAATACAAAGTAATCAAACTCGACCTCGAGCCATGCATCAGCCGGACACCGATAATAGAAATAAAAAACAAAGAAAAAAGCATCATCCTCGAACCCAACAAAGAAAAAATAATATACTGGAAAACAAAAGTGAGTGACACACTCAAAAAAAACACAGAATACATATGCCCACTGACACTCAACTCGCGCCTCCTGAGCATAAGATCAATCAACATGACAATAAACACACTCACAAGCCAAAAACCAGACAGAATCCTCCTTGACGCAAAAATAGACAAACCAGACCTCATCCTCGGAGAAAAACAGACACTAAAAATAGGTATAGAAAAAACGCAGGGGACAGACCCCGTAACAATCGGCATAATATCAGGCAGCGACCACACAGAAAAAACACTCACATTTTGCCCCGGCGAAACATCAACACTCACGCACACATTCACACCCGAGCAATCCGGCGAACACGAAATACTTGTATACTCATCAACCGGCCAGGTAAAAACACTAAAATACACAGTAGGTGAAACAGGAGACATCTACATAGACGAAATAGAGATACCCAAATACGCGAAAACAAACGAAGAAATACAAATAACCACCCACATCAAAAACAACCAGAACACAGCAAAAATCATAAAACTCACAACAACTTTTGAAGGCAGCGACGACATAACCTCAACAAAAATAGAAAAAGAAAAAGATATCAAAACAATAATATCATCATCCACCATCGGCGACAAAAAAATATCAT
>JAIWAJ010000226.1:0-2321 GCA_048634435.1 Methanosarcinales archaeon | reverse complement strand
GTTACAGAGCTGATGAAAGAGGATGGCAAGTTCCCGGATTTTAGGAAATGGGTCAATCCAAATTGCAATAACAACCAGGTTTGCGAGCCGGAAAAAGGTGAAAACCATGGGAAGTGTGTGCAGGACTGCCCCTCCGGGGGAAAAGACAGATACTGCGATGGAATGGAGGATGGTGTCTGCGACCCTGATTGTTCTTTAGAAGATGATATTGATTGCAAATCCGGTGACTCTCACAAAGCAGGCAAACCAGAGAAAAGTTATTTGATATATTATATCCTACTTGCACTCCTCGTTGCGCTTTTACTTTTGTTTCTTGCCTGCCGCAAAATACATGAAAAGAAAAAATGGGAAGAACTGGAAAGAAAATATTCCCCTTAAAGCATGGGAAGACACAGGATTTGAGCTCTTCTGCCGGATTTTTGAACTTCAGCAAGTAAGAGGTTATGGATAAATCATTTGAGAATAGAATGTAACTGTTTGAAGTTTACTTAGCAGTCCTGTTTCTTTTATTAAGTTTGTATTCCAAATACTTGTCTGGTGTTTATGCTTCAGCAGCTTGTGAGGAGATATCCTGTAATAAGGCGGCGCATCCTGAGCCCGTTTGTTGTGGATGTCAATCCAAATATGGTGACTCTGCTTTCGCTTCTTTGCGGAGTGTTTTCAGGCTATTTTTTTTTCACACGCAGCTTTGCCTTGGCAGGGCTTTTCCTGTTCCTTAACGGCTTTCTGGATGTTTTAGATGGTGAGATTGCGAAGAAAGGGAAGCCGACTGTAAGGGGTGATTTTCTTGACCATACGTCTGACAGGGTTTCGGATGTGTTCATCTATTTCGGTCTTGCGTATTGTGGCCTTGTTTCTGCTGATCTGGTTTTTCTGACGCTTGTGTGTCTCCTGCTTGTCTCGTACCTGGGTACGCAGGCCCAGGCGCTTACAAAAGAGAGGATGTACGGCGGGATTGCAGGGAGGTCTGACAGGCATGTGATATTGTTTTTCGGAGCTTTAGGGATGTCTTTTTTTGCGGAAGCGCTTGTTTATTCTGTCTGGCTGATTCTTGCGCTGTCTCTGGTTACTTTTTTCCAGAGGTTTTGGGCGATTTATAAGGCGCTTGGGAAATGAGCTTTTAGCCAGGATTATGGTCCTTTGCCACATCAAAGCCCCAGCATTTTCAGGACCATGCAGTCCGTCCCGGTAAGATACAATATGGTTGGCGCTATCAGGCATGTCATCAGCAAGCTCTTTTTTGTGCCAAGAAGGTTCGGGAGCACGCCGATGGCGATTCCTGTGGCGCATATCAAAAGCCCTGCAAAGCCAGTGTACATGAACGTAAGGAGCGCTAGAAACAGGATAATCGTAAGCACCATCTTCTTGTAATTTATCTTATGGATGTGCGCTGCTGACACTTTCCCGATTTTCAGGGTAAGCAGCGATGCTATGCCTGTTGAGAAGAGAGCTATGCCTAAAAAAAGGTATATGTTGTCGAGAGTAATGGCCTCAAGCACTTCCTGTATCACGATTGCGCTCCCGCTTCTTGCCTTGCCGATCATATAGAGAGAGAATACCGATATCAGTATGTCTATTGTATTTATGGTCCCGAGACTGGTTATGTATTTTTTCCGGCTCTTCATGCGGCCGAACTTTTGCACGAGTATGGCTGACTGCGAACTTCCGAGTCCCGGGAGTGTTCCTGCGACAAGCCCGCCGACAAAGCCAACAAACGAACCCGAAAGCGTCTGGTTTAATTTGATTTTGAAATGCGGCTTTTGGTGCGGCAGCTTATTTGTCGTCGCATAGCTCAATATCAATGAGCTGATACCAAAGAGGCTCGTCAGCATAACAAATAAGGTATACCTTTGGCTGATAATGTGTGTGTTCATAAGGACTATGCCGTACAGTGCAGAAAGGGAACAGACAAGGAGCGCACCAAACTTGTTCTTCTCCATGAGGATCATATATCCCTGCACTATTATCAAAAGAAAAGGTATGAATGACCTGATACGGGTGTACACAAGCGGAATCATGCAGAACAGAATCGCAAGCAGGACCAGCACGAAAAATATCCCGAATATGCCGCCGGCAACAGACAGTGCAACTGCCTCGAAGCCGCGGCCTGAAAGGAGCATCTTGTGCCCGGGCTGGATAGAGAGAACCGTATCTGAACTGGGGGCACCAAGATATATTGATGGTATAAAGTCCATGAAAGAATGCGTTATCGCCATTGAAAGTATAAATATCGACAGGTTGACCGGGTCAAATGAATATGTATAGAACAGTCCAAGGGCAATGAGTGCGATGGTATTTATATGAAGCCCGGGTATAAGGCC
>JAIWAJ010000225.1:0-2280 GCA_048634435.1 Methanosarcinales archaeon | reverse complement strand
CTCTTCCGATCTTTTGTCAGCCTTGTCACGCCGATAAAGAGAACAAGCACTCTTTTCGCAACAGTTGTCGGCGGCGAGATATTCCATGATGAGGGCCTGGCAAAGAAAGCTATTTCCTGCATAATAATGCTGTTGGGCGCTTATTTTGTGATTGTTGGTTGATGTACAATGTTAAAAGAGTATTCTGCAAAACCAAATATCACCTACGAAAAGGGCGAACCATGGATGCCCGAAAACCTGCAGGGTTACGTTGAAACAGACATATATATACCTATGCCGCCTGTATCAACCAGAACTGCAACAGTACACATAACAGCGATTATAAAAGGAGAACCACCTGCTATCTCACCCTGTTGATTAAGCAAAATTTCCTGCCTTCTGCAAACAACACAAAAAACCCTTTATAAAAATATCGCGACAAATAAGACCTTATGCTATCCGAAATATCAAAGACATTCATACTGAAGAGCGGAAAATGCTCATGGGGAAACTGTATCTACTGCGGCTACGGCAAGATTGAAGGATACGCACCGACAACAGAAAACGTAAATAGAGATCTCGACAAATTCTTTGAGCACATAGGAAAAGACATCACCCAGATAAAGATTTTCGGCTCGGGCAGCTTCCTCGACAAGAAACAGTTCACAAAAGAGTCAAGACTGCATTTCCTTGATTTATGCAAAAAGAAAGGCATAAAGAAAGTCCTTTTTGAATCCAGGCCGGAACACGTCACAGACGAAACTCTCAAAGACTTCAAAGGCACAGAATATACTGTAGCCATAGGTCTTGAAGTAGCAGACAACAGTATTCTCAAAAAACTCAAGAAAGGCTCCACAGTAAAACAGTTTGAGAAAGCAGCAGAAACTATACACAAAAACAAAGGCAAAGTAAGGACATACCTCCTGGTCAATCCGCCATATACCAAAGACATCAAAGAATCGCTTGACAGATCGATAGAATTCGCCCTCAACTACTCAGATTCTATAGTCCTCATAAACCTCTATCCTCACTCAAGTGCAGAGATGATAAGCCTTTACTTCAACCTTGAATGGAAGCCCTTAGACAGAGCACAGTTCGAAAAAATAACAGAAAAATGGAAAGGAAACAAGAAGATAGAACCGGACTTTGAGACTTTCACATTCATCCCAAAGATTCCCGTACCTCTAAGAGTCACACTGAAAGGCGCAGGCGAGCACAACCTTACCCATCCGCATTACGAGATATGGCAGGACTGGTTCACAAGATTCTACACTCATCCTAAAGTAAAAGACACAATCCTTTTTCTTCCATGCGCATTCAGGAAACCGTACTCGCAGTCAAAGACTCATAGAGAAATCCTAAAAAGAATCATGAATCTGCACTTCTACGCGAAAATTCACCAGGTCATGATATCAAATCCGGGCGTCATCCCAAGAGAATTTGAGTCAAAATACCCATTCCAATCCTACGACTGGCCGGAATGGGAAGAAACAGAAGAGATTAAGAAACGATACATAGAAGTCACACAGAAGCGGATAGAAAACTACCTCAAAACACATAGATACAAAAAATGCCTCTGCTATTTCAAGCCGGACTCGGAAAGCTACATCGCATTAAAAAATGCATGCAAAAAGCTGGACATAAAGCTGGTCTCTCTTTTCGACAGCAACATATATGAAGATAAAGGAACAAAGACTAATTCTCTTATTGAAAGGAAAGCGCTTGATATTATGGTCATCCGCCTGAAAAAGGAGATGGCAAAAAGCTGATTCTTATGAGACATGACGACAGGATACGCCGGTTAAGGGAACTTATGCTTGACAAAAGGCTTGATGCTGTCCTTATACCGTCTTTTGAGCACAGCTCGCCCAACCTTTACTACTTCACAGAATATGAAGACAGCGGCCCTAACTTCCATATAATCACCAAGGATGAGGAAAGGCTTATCACATGGGACTACCTCAGGGCGAAAAAAGAGTCACAAGTCAAAGACTGCACAAGCATACTGGACACAAAGATATCTGATTTCCTGAAAAGGCGCGGCCTGAAAAACAAGAGGATAGGCATTGACGGAAATATAAGATACACATTCATACTTCAGCTGAAAAAAATACTGCCGGATGCACGACTGTACATGAACCACTGGATGTAACGATAAACCCGGTGGCAACAAGCGAAGCGGGAAGTAATGAAGAAATATGTTTCGGAGATATATTTGATTTTACTACTTCAGCAATACAGCCATTTGCCACGAACTATGATTCCCTGAAATGGATCAGTTCCGATCCCCTGGGATTGTTT
>JAIWAJ010000224.1:0-2418 GCA_048634435.1 Methanosarcinales archaeon | reverse complement strand
CTCTTTGTGGTTTCTTGTGCCTTTATATATCTTTGACATCTTTTCCATATCCTGTCTTTCAAAATATATCTCTGCAACAAATCGTGGTTCACCAATTAGCTTGTCGGTTCTCTGGCTTGCTTCTTCTGCGAATTTTCCTACATATTCTTTTATGTCTGATATGAATTCTGTCAGACCGTCAACATCTTCTCTGTCGATATAATCTTCAATCATGCCGTATATTTTTTTAATATCTGATATCAGAGGTTTGCAATATGGGTTGTATATCTGTATCAATGCCGGAAGTCTTGGATCACCTGCAAGCATCCTGAGTGCAGAGTCTAACAGCATATTATAAACTGGTGTTGATACTAGATCCAGTTCTTTTATATCAAAATTGCTTTTTTCAATACTATTTGTGAAAATAAGGTTTTGCATGTGGCTTAATCCCTGAATAATAGCCATCATCTGGTCATGTCTGTCTGCTGTTCTTTCTATTATTTGTGCGCCATCATTTGTGAACATATCGTATATATCCTGAAGCATTATATCATTGTATGGTTCAAATATTCTTTCTTCTATAAACGCTACATTCTGCTTGTTGAAGCCGATTGTAGGTCTGAACATAGGATGTGTGCCAAGGATGTTTACATATTCGCCTGTGTTGTCAAGAAGCGCTTGCATTGGTTTTATCTTGACTGATGTGGTGTCCATTGCCCAAGCATATTCTTTTATTAGGGGGGCATATTCTTCTATTGCCTGTTCTGTCTTGTCGATAGGTACTGAAAATATAACAATGTCACTTTTTTCTACTGTCTCTTCGTCTGCTATTATATAATTATTTTCTTTTGCTAATCTTTTTGCTGCGGTCTCATTACTGTCAAGTATCGCAACTTTGTATCCGTTTTTATCAAAGAGCTCTGCGTATAGTTCACCTACAGCTCCTGCGCCGCCTATGATTGTGACTAATGGATTCATATAATGACCTCTATAATCACTTTGTAGTTATTATTATAATTTTATAAATGTTCTTTTCTTTGTTTTTTAAAATATGAGGACTCACAAAAACCTTTATAAAGATTTGGAATATATAAATTGTATTCAACTTGAACATATTCATTTGCGTACAAATCCGTGCGTAAAGCTTGTTTTCGTTTGTCTATATACTGATATAGGCTGTTTATCTGAACTCAAGCGTCTTTTCGGGCGCAGTGAAGGTTCTTCAAAGGTCTCTCTCAGATACAATGTTGGCTTGTCAATGATGAGCCAGAAGAAGGTGAATCTTTGTTGGCTTCGTTAATTCCGGTTGATCCTGCCGGAGGATGCTGCTATTAGGATTCGATTTAACCATGCGAGTCACTGGTCCTCGTGGCCAGGGCGAACTGCCGAGTAACATGTGGTTAATCTGCCCTTAAGTCTGGAATAATCTCGGGAAACTGAGGATAATACCGGATATGAGATTTGGTCTGGAACGATATTTCTCTTAAAGCTTCGGCGCTCAAGGATGAGACTGCACTGGATTAGGTTGATGTTAGGGTAAAGTCCTACCATGCCTATAATCCATAGGGGCCGTGAGAGCGGGAGCCCCCGGACGGGTTCTGAGACACTAACCCGGGCCCTACGGGGCGCAGCAGGTGCGAAACCTCCACAATGTACGAAAGTGCGATGGGGGAATCCTAAGTGCTGGCGCAATGCGTCAGCTTTTCTCGAGTCTAAATCGCTTGAGGAATAAGTGGTGGGTAAGACCGCTGCCAGCCGCCGCGGTAATAGCGGCGCCACAAGTGGCATCCATTTATATTGGGTTTAAAGCATCCGTAGCCGGCCTGATAAGTCTACTGTGAAATCCTATAGAAAACTATAGGGCGTGCGGTAGAAACTATTACGGCTTGGGACCAGGAGAGGTCAGAGGTACTCCTAGGGTAGCGGTAAAATGCTGTAATCCTAGGGGGACCACCTGTGGCGAAGGCGTCTGACTGGAATGGATCCGACGGTGAGGGATGAAAGCTAGGGGAGCGACCCGGATTAGATACCCGGTTAGTCCTAGCTGTAAACGATGCTCACTTGGTATTGGAAATCTTTCGCGGATTTCCAGTGCCGAAGGGAAACCGTTAAGTGAGCCACCTGGGGAGTACGGTCGCAAGGCTGAAACTTAAAGGAATTGGCGGGGGAGCACTACAAGGGGTGACGTCTGCGGTTTAATTGGATAACACGCCGGGAACCTTACCAGGAGCGACAGCAGTATGATGGTCAGTCTGAAGGGCTTACCTGACGCGCTGAGAGGTGTTGCATGGCCGACGTCAGCTCGTGCCGTGAGGTGTCCTGTTAAGTCAGGTAACGAGCGAGACCCATATCTTATGTTGCCAGCCTTTCCTTCGGGGAGGGTGCACTCATAAGAGATTGCCCGCGATAAATGGGATGAAAGTATGGGCTACGTTAGGT
>JAIWAJ010000223.1:0-2352 GCA_048634435.1 Methanosarcinales archaeon | reverse complement strand
AGCACATGGCCAGACGGACCCGTAACCATCGAAATCTTCGCAGGCGACTCAAACAACCTCACCACAACAGAAACATTCCACTTCCCACACGTCTACGCCCCATACCCAAAAAACACATACTTCCAGAAATCATGGTCAATCACAACAGGCAAGCCATTCCACCTCGCATATAAAATCACTCTGAATGAAACACCCAAAAACAACATAACTCTTGACTTGTGGGGCATATACGATACAGGCAGTGACACAAAACTCGATAATGAATTCACAATTTTAAATGTAACATCAGGTTATGACAAAGCATTACAGGAACCGATAACATCCTATTCAATAAACACATCAGTCTATCCCCATAGACTGACCTTCAGTGCACCAGAAATCGAAAACAAGACAGAACTATCGCTCCTCATAGCATGGAACACCACAATAGACCCCCTAAACTTCGACCTGAACCGCTGGGCAAAACCACAATACCTGCCGGACAGAACCTGGCTCTTCTCATCAGAAAAAGAATACCACTTTATCCTGCCGACAAACTTTTCCATAAACTACACCAATGTGCACGTCATCTGGCCATACACATCAGACGGCGCAATCACAGCCGTATCCCCCGGCATGCCCGACCTCGAAATCACTCAGAACGGCATAGAGGCCGCATTCGAAAAAATAATAGGCAGCTCCGCCATATTTTCAGGCAAAGGACAGCACAAAGGAAAAACAAGATTCGATGACGCATTCATCCACTTCACAAACACCACAAAAAGACTGATAGCACAAACCCCGTTTGTAAAGCACTTCCCAGGCAACCTCAAGATAGAAGACGAATCTGGCCGCACAAGCTCCGTCCTCTTCGACACAGAAAGCGAAAAAGCAACCTTCTATAACTTCTACTCCCACGGCCCGCTAAACGGGGAAGCAGGCGAATGGACCGTATTTGACCGGACATCAAAACAACACAACATACCCATTCAAATAGAGGGCATCCATATAGAGACAAAAAGCAGCTTCATAGACGCCATAACCCCAAAAGACTTCTGTGCAGGAGTAGGTTTTGAAGAAACAGAAACATACATCAACGCAGATCAATTCACACACACAGCACAACTCTATGCCAAAAACATCACAACATCAATCAAAAGAACAATAACAATCAGCGGGAGCCGCACAAAACTCACATACACACTCACAAACAACGCAAAAGAAAGCCAGGACTACGACATCTGGCTCACAGACTTCACAGACATACTCAAAAACGACAACCTAAACAGCCTATACGTATTCTATGACAACAAAAGCACCACAAAAGAAACCACATTCAATCAGCAAAAAACAAGATGCACAGGACTGATAGAACACCAGATGCACCAGAGCGCCCTCTACTGCCCCCTCCAGCCATACACCTTCTACATCAAAAACACAGACCTAAGAGACAAAACATTCCCCCTGCCGCCGGACACAAACCCAGCCACAGAACTCATATATGAACCATCCCTGACCACACCCTCAATCTCCCTGAAATTCAGCCAAAAGAACCTGGAACCTGGAGAATCAGCAACAATATCTACCCACATATTCACATCAGTCTCAAGCGAGACAGAAGCAGGGGCCGAAACATTCGACGACGCAATTCTTCGCATGAAAGAAAACGGGATTGAAAAAACACAACTAAAAGATTCCAGAAAAGCAGAAGTAATCTACAAAAACGGCATCCAGGAAGAACTAGACCTGAGTGTGACCTCAAATTATCAGGACGGCAACACAAGAGCAATCACAATCAAAAACAACGACGTCTGGGATTACATAATAGACGAAACCCACTTAATCGCAGACACTCACAGGGTGCTCTCAGGCATAGAATACAATGGACAAACATTAACAGACGAAAGATTTGCCTACAACAACGACACCGGCACCCTGGACCTATACGGTCTGAAATCCGAAGCAGGCACAAACACACTCAAAATAAACTACATTCCATCTGACCCCCAATGGTCACACATGACAGAATCCCCGCAATCGCCGGCTGAATGGAAAACATACACAGAATACACATTCACCATAGACTGGACAGACGACTACAGTATAGAATCCGCTGCCTTCGAACTCAACAGCAGAATATTCAACAACACAATCAAATCAGGCAGCACGTACACATACAAAACAACAGGTCTTGCCTGCGGCGAGCACAAATACTCATGGCGCGCAAAAGACACAGACAATAACTCGCTCACCACACCATATAAGACATACATCATAACCTGCGACAATTCTGACAACGAAAATGACAACGACTCAGGCGAACCCGCAGCCACAACCAGCGCAGGAGCAACCCAGGCATACAGCGACGAAACC
>JAIWAJ010000222.1:0-2478 GCA_048634435.1 Methanosarcinales archaeon | reverse complement strand
CTCGCAAATCAACCCCTGCTTCCAGTGCATTAATAGCATCCCAAGTCCAAGCAGAAATAGTATCTGGGTCAGTAGCCCATGTCTCTGAATTTAAATACCATGTACCTTTAATAGCATATGTTTTTTCTGCTCCTGTGTCTTCAGTACCACCTGATTTTATTCTTGCTGTGCTGTAACATGCTGAGCTCCCACCTGTGTAAGCTCCTACCCAGTAAACTGTAACATTATTAATATCACCTGAACCAATACCAGAATCATCTAATGCATAAAGGTCAGTACCAGAACCTGAACCAGCAAGAGCATTATCTGAAGCATCATCATCAGATGACTCTTCATCTACATTAAGGTAATTAGCTCCTACAGGGTCTGCGGTTAATCCTGTTGTGCTTCCAGCACCATCAGGGCGGAGAGTTTCTGTTGGGTCAATTATATGGTCAATCTCTATTGCCCCATCCAAGACAAGTAAATCAAATGTGTCCTGGGTTCCCTGCAAACCAGTTAAAAGAACTTTGTTGTATGCATTGTTATTTAATGTTGTGAACTCGGCAATGAGTTCTGTTCTATTTATTTCATAAACACGGATTTTTGGATTTCCGGAAACGGTTCTTGGGTAAATCGTTATATCCTTGCCTGATGTAAGGTTTTGTTCGAATGTGGCTCTGACATAATGTCCCGGAGGGATTTGCTCACTCCAGATATTATCAAGCCTACAGGTTTCATTATAAATATCTGAAATAAAAGCTCTGTTTTCATCCAGATGCTCTGCTTTGGTTATTTCAATAATTAATTCATAACTCTGATTGCTTAAGTAAGGGACAATCCACTCAAGATGGTCAATCAATCCATTGCTATTGCTGTCATAACCTGCAAACTCTGTTTCTTCTTTTATTCCCCCGGTTGTTCTGTATAATCTTATTTTTGTTTCATGAACCTCTTCTGGCAATTCAGTAAAAGCTAAAACATGTTCATAGCTTATGCTTTCAGACCTGACAATTGTTATTATTTTCTTTTTTTCTGAGATTTTTTTTTCTGTTATGAGTGTTTTTGATGCTTTTGGGGGTTTGCTGTGAGTGGATATAGCTGATTTTTTGTATGATTCTGTAAATTTTTCTTCTGTTATGTACCTGAATTCAAATTCAGGGTTTTCGTTTAAGCTGAAGTGGTTTTTGGCTGCGGTTAATGCTGGTGTTATTTCCTGCGCGGCTGCGGGTGTGGTGCTGTCTGTTGCGGCCTGTGGCTGTATGGGGGTAGTGGAATTGTTTGTGGGTGGTTTTTCGCCTGTGGTGGTTTTTGTGATAAGGCTGTTCAGGAAAGATGAGAGCTCTTCGAAACCCGGCGGGTCTGTGAGGTTTACTATTTCGTTGTCGCTGTATGAGTCGTTCAGGGTTCTTACCTGTATGCTCATGTTGACGTACATCTGGAATGTGTATGTGGATGAATTTTCCTGGTTGCCGCTTGTGTCGTTTGCGTAGATTTTGTATGTGTAGGTGCCGTTTTCCCAGTCGGTATAGTTGTACTGGTAGATACTGGTTGTTATGTTTGTCATTGTGGCATTGGCAAGAGTTGTGCTGTTGGGTAGTGTTATTTCTATTAAGACGGTGTCTACTCCATCAGTGTCTGTTACTGTTGCGTTTATGGTTACGTTTGTGCCGAAGCCCTGCGTGTTGGGATTATTGTTTATATCTGATATTACGGGAGCTGTTTCATCTGTTGTCTGGAAGGTGTAGGTGCCTGAGGTGTTCATGTTGCCGACTGTGTCGTTGGCGTAGATTATCCAGCGGATGGTTGTGCCGACTGTTGAGTTGACGGTTTTTGTTGCGTTTGACCAGTTGGTGATGCCGGTCATTTCTATGTATGAATCGTTGTTAAATGTGCCTGTGCCGTTGTCAAAGCTGAAGATGTAGCCTGCAAGCGCGATGTTGTCAGTCCAGTAAAGGCTGAAGAGGGTGGATGCGCCGGCTTCTGTGGAGTTTGTCTGGTTGAGGGAGTATTGTGGGTATGTTACGTCTACTGTGAAGTATTCTGTTATCGCTGAGGAGTTCATGTTGCCTGAGGTGTCGTTGCAGGAGAAGGTTACGTTGTGGGTGCCTTCATCAACTGTTGTAAGGTTGTTCCAGTTGCCGGAGGAGTTGATCATGGTGATGTTGGGGGCGCCGTCTAAAGAGTAGCCGCACCAGTCGCCGGGTTCGTCCAGGGTGGCGTTGAACCAGATTGAGTCTGTGTTGTATGTTGTGTTTTGCGGTGACTGGATTGTGATTATCGGCGGGTTCTCTTCAGATGGTGTGTATGTAAAATTATATGTTGCGTTCAGCCATGTGCCGTCAATGTTTTTCAGTACGTTGTTGTTCTCGTCGGTTACTGCAGCATATACCCTGTATGTCCCGCTTCCGTGGCTGGCGTTCTGGGTTGTGTTCCATTTGCCGTTGAATAGTGAGTCCAGTTTGAGAATTTCGCCTGCGGAAATGTTTCTTGATATTT
>JAIWAJ010000221.1:0-2502 GCA_048634435.1 Methanosarcinales archaeon | reverse complement strand
TCTATACATATATCCGATTCAATATCAGAGGAATTTATCAATGCCTTCAAGAGCCCAAGATTAGACACAAGCACCTTGTCCGGTTTAAGCCGCATAACAAACCCGACCATATCATTCACTTCAGCATCCGTAAGTATGGCAGGTGCAGCAAGCACAAGAGTCTTACCCGACTCCTTCACAAGCTCAGATGCTTCAGCAATATCCATATCCTCTCTTGAATTGAAGCCGTTCCCGATAATGATCTCATCAGCGCAGGATTCAAGCACATCTTTAAGCGCACCCATATAGCCCACATGGACAGATATCTTTGTGCGCTTCCTCCTGGTACCCGAAATACTCAGCTCAAGCTCTTTAGCTCTTTTCGAAAACACCGCATCATCCATCTTCCGCAAGACCAAAGCCCTCTTCTCCTCAAGCTTCAGGATAGCGTCCTTTCGCACACGCCCAACCTCACTCAAAGGTATCATAAGCCCGTCATCAACATCAAACACAATGTTCTCAATAGAAAAAGGAGTATTCCCCAGCCGCGAAAGCTGTTCGGTAAGATTCTCAGGAGTCATCGCATGCTTCACAGCCTTCTCAGCAGAAACAGAAGATTCTAAAAATACAGAATTCACGCCGTCAGACACATCCAAAGAAAGCTTTTCACCTTCCTTTAGCCTAACCTTAACTCTAACATCAATCTTCCGTATCTCCTTTCCCTTAAGATAAGTTCCTTTTGCCCATGCATCATACTTCTTGTCAAATGTCTTGTAGATGCAGGAATCCTTGACAACTGTCTTGTCAACCTTCAAAGACACAGTATCGTCTTTCTCAGCATCTTTCACTCTTTCATTTGAAGTATATATCGATTTGACCTTGCAGCCTATCTCATCATCACCTGAATCAATGCGCAATCCGTCGCCGACACAAAGATCCTCCTCGAGACGCATCCGCATAAGCTTTGACTTCCCGTCATAAGATATGCATTTCCCGATAAAAAGCCCCTGGTTGTTCTGGCGTATATCGTTTATGAACTCCCGCGTCTTTCCCAGGACGAACCCGCCTGTAAATCCTCTGTTGAACACTTTTGACAAATTACCTTTCTTTTCAGTATCGATAAAGCCTTTATCAATACCTTCCATATAAGCAGAAGTGACACCGGCCACATATTCAGGGCTTCTCATCCTCCCCTCAATCTTCAGAGAGACAATACCTGAATCCTTGACCTTGCCAATATTTCCTGCAGTGCAAAGGTCTTTAGGTGACAGCAGATACGAAGCTTCAGAAGATGTAGCCCCCAAAGACAGCGAATATTTCATCCTGCACGGCTGAGCGCAAATACCGCGATTGCCGCTGCGCCCGAACATGAAACTGCTCATAAGGCACTGCCCTGAATATGACAGGCATATCGCCCCGTGGACAAAGCACTCAACAGGCACATTCTCACTTATCTTCCTGACATTCTCAAGCGGAACTTCCCTTGACAGTATCACCCTGTCAAAGCCCATATCTTTTAAGAGCACCGCACCATCGCAATTATGCACAGTCATCTGCGTGCTGGCATGTAGTGAATCCGGGAATATCCGCCTCAAAGCAGAAGCAAGACCTATGTCCTGCACTATCACAGCATCATAATCAATCACAGCACCAGCATAATTTTTAAGCTTATACTTTGCATTTCCCCGGTTGTTTAAAGCAGGTAAATAGTTGTCGTTTATTTCAAGTGCCTTAGAAAAATCTTCGATGGATGATTCATAATCTTCAAGGAAAAATCTTGCCATTCCCCGGTTATTAAAAGCAATATAATAATTGGGTTTGACCTTTACAGCGGCTGTAAAATCAGCAAGCGCCCCTTCGTAGGTGTCGCCTTCTCCGACTACTACCCCCTTTAGGCCAAGTGGGTATGCAACGTACCCGTCGGCATACTTCTCAACGATGATTTTGAATTGTCGCATCATTCTTCCTCGTTCTCGCTTTACACAAAGACGTGACGGGTTGCTGAGGTTCGCCGCGTTGCCGCTGAGAGGTCACTTCCCCAAGGCTCACGCCAGATCCTCCATCATCGCCTGGTGCTGGCGTTCGGCTAGCTTCATCCACTCAGTACCCACAGCTTCGATGGCCTCATCGCCGGCAATCTCCCCGCGCAGGGCACGTTTCCATACCTGCCGCTCCGCTGCTACGCAATCAGTGATAGCGTAGTCTAGCCCCTTGTGGGCGTTCTGACCAACATCCTCTTTTAGCGGCTATGGAAAGCCGCCCTACGTCGGCGCTCGTAGGGCCGGGTTTGCTGGCCCGCTGGCCACCTGCTACCGACTTGACCCACGAATCTGAAGTGGACCCCACAACCCAGCCGCTGTTGCCTTTCTCCGCGATCTATGATAATGTTGATTTGGAACCGGCATTCTTTGCAGACAATCCTAATTGACAGGGAACCCATCCCCGGCAAGCGCCGGATTGGTTGGATGCTGCTGAATGCGGTTACCCAAGAAAGGAGATGTGTATCATGAGGAACGTGCTGAC
>JAIWAJ010000220.1:0-2556 GCA_048634435.1 Methanosarcinales archaeon | reverse complement strand
GAAGGAGGAGCCTTCACTGTCGCATTAAACAGCTCTTTAATAGGTTTTATCTCAATCATTTCCTCACAACTTCCCTTGCTGGATTTTTTTTGACTCTCCAATAATCTCAATCATAATCTTCTCAACAAAATCAGGGTCAAGCCCCTTCTCTCCTGCTTTCCTCCTTATATTCTCTAGAACTTCTCTCTCCCGTCCCTTCTGGTCAATCCCGACATTTTGACTGCGCTTTATCTCTGCAACTTCAGGCATAATCGAAAGCCTCCTCGATATAACCTCAACCAGCTCCTCATCAATCTCATCTATCTGCTTTCTCAAATCCTCAAGCTCCATTGTATCACTTCTCATTTATGGTCTCATCAATCTTCATCCCAAAATGCCTGCCTGCGCACTCAACATACCCAAGCACCTCATCACCAACCCTGAGCTTCACAATAGACACAGGCTTCCCATTCGGCTTCACAAGCCGTATAGTCTCTGCATTCTGCAATATCAGCGATATGCTCTTTCCGCCCCCATCTGCTTCCACAAGCATCATCGGCCGCCTCTCAATCTTGTTCCTCCCGACAATCGCATCCTGCGCATTCCCTTTTGAATCAACAACAACAACTTTATCCCCTGACTTAATCTCAGACAAATACTTCGTCTTGTTGCCAAGCACCTTCACATATGCATGAACCCCCCCTGCATTTACCCTAAAAGGCCTCGCTGCAACATAAGGATTCTCAACACTTTCAGAATGAACCAGGAACATCCCTGAACTCGAGTTGCCGACAAGCATCCCTTCCCCTCCCTTCATGTTCGTGCATGTATCTATACACACACGATCCCCGGACCCGAGAGTCTCTATTTTCACAATCCTGGCCTTTACAAGCGCAATCTTCTCCTGCTGCTCCCCTACAAGGCGCCCAGTCTTCTTTATCTCATTAAGGTCCGAAGTTGTCAAAAGCACGCCGCTCACCCCTTTCTCAAGCACTTCAAGCACCGTTTTCGCACTCTTCGAATCCTTAACATTCGCAATAATCTTCGCACCCTGCGCAATCATATTCTCAAGAGGTATGATTGTCCAGTCCTTCGCACTTACAACAACGGTCCTTGTTTTCCCGATATTCGCAGCCTTAACTTCATCCTGCTTGCTATTGATCTCTATCTCAACCACATCTTTTTTCAACTTTATGTCCCCGTCTTCAGACACTGTCTTTATCACACCAAGCTCCTTGACCTTCGCTGTCAATCCCTTTTCAACAACAACAGCATCCGCACCCGACTCAAGTGCAGTTGTAACTACCTTCTTATTCCACTTTCTCGCATCCACCCAAAATGTTTTCATTTATTCCACCTGTTATATACCACAGCGAATTTTTTATATCAGTGCTGAAGAACCTTCATCGCTTCCTTAGCGCTTTTGCCTTCATGGACAATTTCACACACCGCCCTGACCAGTTTCGCCGGATTCTTGTGCTGGAACGCATTCCTGCCCATGGCAACCCCACAAGCTCCTGCCTTTATCGCGCCCTCAACCATCTCAAGCGTCTCCATATCACCGCCCTTGGCGCCGCCGGCAATCACAACAGGCACACCCATCGCACCATCCACCACTTCCTTGAAAGTATCCGGGTCGCCTGTATAATTCGTTTTTATTATGTCCGCACCAAGCTCAGCCGCAATTCTCACAGCATGTTTCACAACATTCACATCATACGAATCCTTGATACCCGGACCTCTCGGGTACATCATTGCAAGAAGAGGCATCCCCCACTCCATGCATTTCTGTGATATGCACCCAAGGTCACGAAGCATCTTCGCTTCATCCTGGGCACCTATATTAATATGCACCGAAACAGCATCAGCACCAAACTTAACTGCCTGCTCAACCGAGCTTGTAAGCACCTTCGTATTCGGATCCGGCGCAAGCGTCGTACTTGACGAAAGATGCAGGATAAGACCAACATCCTTACCATATCCTCTATGGCCATGCAAAGAAAGCCCAACATGCCCAAGAACAGCATTTGCACCGCCCTCAGCAACCTTGTCAACTGTTTTTCCCATCTCAAGCAGACCTTCGCAGGGACCGATAGTCACACCATGATCAAGAGGTATGATTACACTTTTCCCGGTATCCCTGTTTATAATCCGCTCCATTCTAATGCCTTTTCCTATCATTTTCAATTCGCCTCCATGTATTATCGTACTTTGTTTCCCAATCGGATGTGTATGCTTTTGAACTATGCCTATAATGTTCGGATGAAGAAGATCAAGTGTACCCGGATGCAGAACCTCCCACTTGTTCTCCCTGATGTTCTTTTGAAGCACTTCCGCAGAAATGCGCGGTATTGTAGAGTACTTGTCCTCCACGTTTTTTAGAATCCCGTGAGTATCCTTGAGATAAATTATCGCATCAGCATTATCAAGATTCGCGATAGCCGCAGCCACAAGATCTGTCGCATTCCTGCCAAGAAGGATAACATCCCCCTCTTCAGTTTCTGCGCCAAACCCGGATATGACGCACAACTTATGGTCAAGCTTATGAATTCTCTCCTTACTCTTCTGAAGGTCCAG
>JAIWAJ010000219.1:0-2486 GCA_048634435.1 Methanosarcinales archaeon | reverse complement strand
CTGCTCCGGATATACTTCTGTCCTGCACATCATCAAACACCTGCTTTATATCCTCGCCGGTTATCACATAGACCTTTAATGTTACCACATCGTCTGCTGTCTTATTTACATATTTGACTATTATTCCCTCAATCTCAACAGTATCATCAACTTCAACTACATTATCACGTATCTTTATTACATCCTTGTCTGGTAGGTATTCCATGTCATAAGGCATTTTATTGAAGTTGAATGTAGCAGTATTATTCTGCAGATTTATGTTCCTGTGTATTGAAGCTTCGAACTTGCCCTGACGCTCTATAAGGTCTCTTAATTCTTCTTCGGTGGCGCTTTTTGTCTTTATTTGGATATATGAATTTCCTTTGATTTTTACTAGACGTATTTCCGTTTTTTCTAAACCATGTGCATTTATCCTTTTTTCGAGTACAGTCATGGTTTCCATGATGTTGTCGTTTGTAGGGTCTTTTAGCTGGATGAGTAATTTTGAAGGGCAGTCGGGTCCATCCTCACATGTATTTTCGAACCAGACGGATGCTGTGTTTGCTATAGCAGTTGATACGATGATGGAAATAACGTATGTTGCTCCGATAATTAACAAAACAGCTATTAGCGATTGTCCACTATCCATATTATGGACTTGTTTTGATGCGATTATAAGAACATATATGAAATAAAAAGCAATGAAGATATTTATTATCGGTATCCATGAGATTAGGTAAAACGCAGACAGATATGCCATTATCCTGAAGGTTGCTTCGTAGTTTTTTTTGGCGCCTGTAAGTTTGAGAAGTATGTGATATATTGCGGAGGATAGGAACAGACCGATTGTTCCTACAATAAGTGATAGTGCAATAAATATTAGCACGAGACCAGACATATCTAAACCTAATAGTTGTAGAATTTCGTCTATTGTTTTTGCACCACCAGGCATAGCGATGATACTAAGGAATGAGAATACAGATCCGAGCAGTGTGTTGATGATTGAGAATATTAGAGGCTCTTTGTATCCACCTTTTGTCGGCATGTTCTTAAAGAATTCTTTGGGATATGCTATTATCGAATTTACGTTACTTGTCCATTTGGTCCATTCATCGAGAGGTCTTGTCATATGCTGTTTTAGTGTGTTGTGGTTTATATAGCTTAGCTGTTGTGACTATTTTTCTAATAGGTCGGGTACTTCGTCTAAGATTGTTGGTTTCTTGATGTCTCTTAGTTTGGGTAACGGCTTTCCAAGTACTTTTGCTTTTATGACTTCTTTTTCCCATATCATGTTCCAGAGGTAGAGTTCTGCGCAGAACATTTGTTCAGGATATATAGCATAACTCCACGCGAAGCCGAACTATTTTCCTGTCTTCAGCAACAATAAGCCCAGTTACGTTGCATATGTGAATATGTGCTCAATTGCAGCTTGCTGAAAATAATATAAATGATGAGGACCAGTTTAGTACTGGAGTTAAATAAATCAGTGCTACTAAGAACTATAGTCAAGGCACTAATAAATAGAGTATCATGACACTGTCGTGTCAAGTTTTTCAACTTCGTTGAAAATAGTGCCTTGCCATATCCTTAAAATTGCTATGCAATTTTAGGATTTTGAAAATTTGTACCAAATTTCCAATTTTCGAAATTCGAAATGAGTGAACATTTCGAAAATCCTGCGAATCTGTGATTCGCCCGGATAGATGAAAGCAAATTGGTTTTTTGTTGAAATTGGCTCATTTATTTCATGCCTTCACTATAACTGTAAAAAGTGCAAAAATTTATAAAAAAGATGATTTTTATGCATAAGATTATCAAAAAGAAGAAAATAGCAGAAAATACAAACCTTTTCGAGATACGCGCCCCCCTGGTCGCCAAAAAAGCGAGGCCAGGACAGTTCGTAATTTTGAGAATCGATGAGAAAGGGGAAAGAATACCCATGACTATAGTTGATTTTGACAGGAACCCCGGGACAATCACAATAGTCGCGCAGAAAATCGGCAAGACAACCACGCAGCTTGGAAACCTTGGAGTGGATGACAGTATTGTTGATGTGGTTGGTCCTCTCGGGCATCCCTCCCAAATAATGAAACTCGGAACAGTGGTCTTGATAGGCGGCGGAACTGGAATTGCATGCATATACCCTATTGCAAGAGACATGAAAAAAGCAGGAAATAATGTAATATCCATAATCGGCGCAAGAAACAAGGACCAGTTATTCTTCCGGCAAGAGATAAAATCATTCAGCAGCGAATTTTACATAACCACAGATGACGGGTCAGAAGGTCAGAAAGGGTTTGTGAGTGATGTTCTAAACAAACTCATGAGCAAAAAGAAAATCAATAGAGTAATCGCAATAGGGCCAGTCATTATGATGAAAGTAATTTCTGAACTGACAGGACCTTCCGGGATAAAAACAATTGTCAGTCTCAATCCTATAATGGTCGACGGAACCGGCATGTGCGGAAGCTGTAGGGTGTCTGTGGACGGGCAAGCAAAACTTGCCT
>JAIWAJ010000218.1:0-2504 GCA_048634435.1 Methanosarcinales archaeon | reverse complement strand
GCGCTCATGAGAAACTGCCTCGATCATGTAAGCGGGAAAACAAAAGTGATTGCCGGAGACGGCTCTAACTGCACAAGAGAAGCGATTGATGCTGCGAAAATGATTGAGGATGTAGGGATCACTACCCACCTGCAGATCAGCCCGTACCAGAACAAGCCGATGCAGGAAGGCCTGTACCAGCATTACGCCCGCATTGCATCCAAAATAAGCGGCGACATCATCCTCTACAATGTCCCGGGAAGAACCGCAAAGAACATAGAGGCAGAGACGACCATAAGGCTTGCAAAGGAGTTCTCAAACATCATTGCAATAAAAGAGGCGTCCGGCAGCATGGAGCAGATCAAAAAGATAATAGAGGGCACGCAGGATATTGATTTTTCAGTTGTATCAGGTGATGACAAGCTGAATCTTGAAATCATCAGGGCAGGCGGCACAGGCGGCATATCTGTTGCAGCAAATGTAGACCCGAAGCGCACAAGCGATGTCATTCATCTTGCGCGCCAGGGAAAATACGAAGAGGCAGAGCAAATCAACCGGAAACTGCAGGAATTGTACCGCATACTTTTCATTGAGACGAATCCGCAGCCAGCTCATTATGCACTGAGGAAGATCGGGATACCTGTCGGTGTGCCGCGTTTGCCTTTAATTGATGTGACAGAAGAATCGAAAGGGCAGATTGATAAAGTTCTCCTGGACCTCGGGCTTCCTGGTGATGAGGAGTGAACAACATGTGGTGGGAAAAAAAGGGGCACCTTGAGGTAGATGCTTTCAATCATCTTTTTTTTGGCGGCATGGATACGGTCAGGCTTGCAGAGGAGCATGGCACACCCCTTTACGTATATAACAGGCAGAAGATTATCGATAATTTTCGCGCTGTAAAGAACGCTTTTTCCAGGTGTACGCAGGATTTCAGGATACACTATGCAATGAAAGCGAATTCCAACCCCGAAATACTGAAAATACTGGAAAAAGAGGGGGCTTGGATTGATTCTGTTTCACCATACGAGGCGAAAATTGCACTTGGCGCCGGGTTCCCAAAGGAAAAAATAATGTTTACAGGAACAAGCGTAAGTGATGATGATCTTGCGATGCTGGTCGATGACGGCATTTTCATAAATATTGATTCAATATCGCAAATCAAGCGCCTGCGAAAACTGACAGATGATAAGCTTAATGTCTCTCTCAGGTGGAACCCCGGCATGGGTGCAGGCCATCACAGCCATACGATTACAGCAGGCAAGCATATCAAGTTCGGGATACCTGAAGCGAAACTTGCCCATGCAGTGGACCTTGTCAAGAGCTCAGGATTCAACATGGTTGGCCTGCACCAGCATATCGGCTCAGGCTGGCTTAAGGATGATGTCAGCGTCTTTCTGAAAACAGTTGACAGGACAATTGATGCAGCAGCAAAGATACAGGACATGACAGGGAATCAGCTTGATTTTATTGATTTTGGCGGAGGACCCGGGATACCATACAGGAAAGAAGATGAGGAGTTTCCCCTTGATGAGTATGCAGAAGGCATCTGCAGCAAGGTCAAAAACTCCGCACTCAAAAGCGCGCAAATCGCCATAGAGCCGGGAAGATGCATAGTCGGCGATGCAGGGGTGCTTTTGCTTGAGATAAACACAGTTGAGGACAAGAACGTGCCTGTCATCGGTGTGAACGGCGGCTTCAATACACTCGCAAGGCCTGCGCTTTACGGCTCTTATCACGAGATGGTCATATGCAACTCTGTTGAATCAGGAAACAGGAAAGAATTCATGGTCGCAGGGAACCTGTGCGAATCAGGGGATGTATTTAATGAAAACAGGGAAAGCCTGCGCATGCTGCCTGCTCCGCAGGAAGGGGATATCCTTGCAGTGCTTTGCGCCGGAGCCTACGGGTACAGCATGGCATCATCCTATAATTCGCGCCCGAGACCGAAAGAAGTCATGATAGACAACAAGACCGCAAAGGTCATACGCGGGGAGGAGTGGAAGTAATGGCAATGCATAATATAGCGCGGTGCATGAGCACCCAGCACCCGGACAACGTAAGCACCCCTTTCTTTGCAGACAATACAGTCATTAGCGGAGACGATGAAATAAAAGAAGCGTTCCACGTCTATTCGCACCTGAAAGCAAGAGAGCAGCTGTGGGACTGCGAGGGAAAGGAAGTTGATAATTTCGTCATAAGGAAGCTTTTTTCGCGCTATCCTAGCTATTTTGAGAAGAAACGGCTTGGAAAGGATGTGTTTATGCTTCTAAGGGCCCCTAACCCTGCAGTTGAGAAGAGTGAATCCAAGCTGCTTCTTGAGGTCCTTGAGTCTATCCCGCGCAGTTTTGATATCTCAGATGCCATCTATAATGATGATGTCGCCCCGCTGTTCGAGGTAAGCATCCCCATGATATCGAGTGAAAAGACTCTTATCAGGATAGCAGAATATTACAAGAGATTCGTTTCCGGCAAGCAGAACGCGACGCTTATTAAAGGTGATATTGCCCTGTCAAAATGGATCGGCA
>JAIWAJ010000217.1:0-2569 GCA_048634435.1 Methanosarcinales archaeon | reverse complement strand
TTCATCGAAGCGCTGGACATCTGCAAAAGTGAAAAAGTTGATTTCATACTGATTGCAGGCGACCTGTTTCATTCAGGCACGCCTGACATTGACATACTGAAGAGCGCAGTCGGGAAGCTCAAGGAGATCAAGGATTCTGGTATCGAAATATACATCATCCCCGGCTCCCACGATTTCTCATACTCAGAAAAAACAATGCTGAAAGTCATCGAAGCAGCAGGATTATTCATAAATGTAAGCAGGGGCGAAGTAGACAAGGACGGGAAAATAAAACTCCGCTTCACAACAGACGAAAAAACAGGTGCAAAGATAACAGGCCTTCTTGGAAGAGCCGGCTCACTTGAGCGCAGCTACTACGAGAACCTCGACCTTGAATCAGCAGAAAAAGAGCCGGGCTTCAAGATATTCATGTTCCACTCGGCAATCGAAGAATATAAACCCGAATTTCTAAAAAACATAGAATCATTACCACTTTCACTCTTGCCAAAAAAGTTCAGCTATTACGCAGGCGGCCATGTCCACGAACGGTACGAAAAAGACGAGCTTGGCTACGGAAAAATAGCATACCCCGGCGCACTTTATCCTGTGAAATTCGACGAGCTTGAAAAATACAAGTCAGGGGGGTTCTACATACTTGAAAAGAACGGCACCCTGAAATCAAGATTCATAAAAATAGAGCCGCACAAGGTCGTTGCAGTCACACTCAACCTTGAAGCCCTGACACCCCCGAAAAGCGAAGAAAGAATAATGGATGCACTTAAAAAAGCGGTACTCACAGACGCCATAGTTCTCCTCCGCCTAAAAGGCACACTGTCATCAGGCAAGCCAACAGATATTGACATGAACCAGATTGCAGAGTACGTAAAAAAAGAGGGCGCACTAATATTCAAGCGCTCCACCACAAAACTCTCATCAAAAGAATTTGAGGAAGTCACCATAGAAGCAACCGGGGACATGCGCGAGATTGAGGATGACCTCATAAACGAGCACATCGGCAAGATAAAAATCAAGACAGACAATGAAAAGAAACTGACAACAGAGCTAATGCGCTCACTTGATGAGCCAAAGGATGAAGGCGAGACCGTGGATCATTATAATGATAGGGTGTTGAAGGGGGCAGGAAGGGCGCTGAAAACTGAAGATATCATGAAAAAATATTAGCTACCTCAAAAAATAATCAACAGGCAGAAATCTTGTTCCAACATATTTCCCTTCCATAATCGCTTCTAGGACATTATATTTTCTCATTGCGCCTTTAACTCCTTTTTGAAAAAGAGAATCATGATTACAGTATTGCCCACAAGCAAATACACTACCTACCTTATTCTTACGTCCATATGCTCCGGCGTCAATTTTTGAAATCATACCGCCTCTACCTCTTGGTGAACTTATTGGTAAAGCTTGTTTTTCTAATCCCTCTGGATTCATAACAATACTTATTGGTTCGTATCTCCCGATATTAAATGATTCTGCAGTATAAATTCCGTTTGTATTTGATAGGAAAACTGTCATAGGATTATAACCATAGTCTTTTAGAAATACAGCAAGTATAGTCGCTAACCAGTCATTGTCACTAAATATTTTCACTCCTTTTTTTTCATAAACTATCTCCTCAATGGTTCTTGCATCATCTTCATTTATTATAGGAACGATATTAGAAGAGATACAATCTTCAAGTTCTCTTAATAATGCCTTCTTTTGATATCTTATATCATCATGCGTTATTAGGAATTCTTTAGTTTCTAGGGGGGAAAAAGATTTTTTCCAATCTTCATAGAGTATAGGTTGTCCGACTATAGCATCCAGTCTTTTCTGCGCCGGTGTCTCTTTTTCTTTTTCGGGTATTCTTTCGCCATTTCTTAGTCTAGCTTTTCTTCCGCGCCCAATCGCTCCAGATGTTACCAAGTAAAGATTTTTTACTTTTTTCTTTAATTCTTTCATATCTTCTGAAATGCACTGCATATTATATTGATCCCTTTTAGGATTTTTATGTGCCGTTCCGCTTGTTCCTATCTTAAGTATAACTGCATCAACATCTGAGACATCAGTGTAAGGTGGATAATTGTCAGGATGTTCTTTTTTAAGAGTGCCATTAAAAACCAAAAATTCATCAATCGGAATATCTCTGAAATAATCCCTTATATCTCCATGATATGGTACATAATCTAGCCTTGCTTCTATTGCCATCAAAAAAGAATGCGCTGATATATTTATAAATCTATTCATTGTTTACTACTCTATGATACTTATCTGCATCATGAGATGATATAAATGCTCAATTTCTTTAGTTCTTCTTTAAGTGTTTTTATCTGGCCTCGGGAGTAAATTATGGTGTTTATTCCGCATTCCTTTGCAACATCCAGATATTTTTCATTGTCATCAACATAAGCAATTTCTTCTGGCAGAACTCCTGATTTTTTTATCATTATCTCTACAAACCCCTTTTCTTGCTTGGTAAAATGATAATCATAAGAATAGACTTCGACATCAAAATATTTTCTGAAATCATATTTCCTGTCAAGATACTCAACTCTGCTTTTAATATTCCCGGAAAAAGCAATAAGTTTGT
>JAIWAJ010000216.1:0-2620 GCA_048634435.1 Methanosarcinales archaeon | reverse complement strand
AACAATAAAAGAATGCATAGAATCCCTGATAAACCAGACAGTAAAACTCGACGAAATCATACTCATCGACAGCAACTCAAAAGACAAAACAAGAGAAATAGCAAAAAAACTAGGATGCACAGTATACAACATCAAATCAAACCGCTCCCAGGCAAGAAACATCGGCGCAAAAAAAGCCAAAAACAACATAATAGCATTCATAGAAAGCGACTCAGTATACGACAAAAAATGGGCTAAATACGTTCTTGAAGAATTCAAAAAAGGCGCAAGCGCAGTAATAGACCGAAGAGCCGTCTACAAACCCAAAACATTAATCTCCAGGATAAACAACGAAATATTCAGCATCCGCTACAAAAACTACACCCCCTTCTCAATGTGGATAATAAAAAAAGACCTCTTTCAGGAACTTGGAGGATTCGACAAAACCCTCGAAGCATCAGAAGACCGCGACTTTGGAGACCGGCTGATAAAAGCAAACCACAAAATAGCATTCGCAAAAAAAGCAATCCAATACCACAGAGGTGAGCCATCAACACTAAAAGAAACACTGGCACGCTCATGGTGGTTCGGAAAACACATGTCGAAATACTACAAAAAACACAAAGAAAAGACTCCTTACACACGAATGACCCTCTTCACTATCTTAAATATATCAATACTTATACCAAAACTATTCCTTGCACTAATACTATGCCTATACACAATCACACTAATAAAAAACATAACAACAGGCCTAAAATCAAAATACTCCATCCCCTACGCAGGAATCGCAATCCTAAGAGAAGAAATATTTTATCTTGCACTACTATCAAACCTGCGATATCTCTTCAATCACCAGCCACAAAAAAACTACTTCTCCAGCACAAAAAAACGATGACCTTTATTCCCGGAAAACACATAATTCTTCAAAACCTTAAAACCAACATCTTCAAACGCTAAAATAACCTTCTCAAGAGAAAATCCAACCCAGCCAATCTCCCAATAATGCTCACCAATTGGTTTCCCAAACAAAGTTTTACGAAGAAACAACAATTTATACCAATACGGATACCAACTTTGCGGAAGAGTCAATACAACATATTTATCTGCAACACGATATATCTCTCTCAAAGCAGCAACAGACTCTGAAAAGCGCACATGCTCCAACACCTCTGCGCACAAAACAACATCAAAGAAATTGTCCTTAAAAGGCAGGACTCTCGCATCACCGACAATACAAGGCCTAAGATTGAAATCAAAATCCAGCGTAACAACATCAAAACCCTTATCCTTAAGCTTTCGGGACACATAACCGCTCCCAACACCAATCTCAAGAATTCTCTGGTAACCTAAATCAGATACTTCAGATATCTGTCTCTCATAACTCCTAAGCCTTGAATTATCATCATATCCATCAAAATAATCGCGATAATCTTTCTGAACCTTAACCATAATCACCAACAACACTCACAAATCATCATAAACATCACTCAATAAATGCGCAACCAACGACCAGTCATACCCGCCGACAGCCTTTGTCCTCCCCGCCATTCCCAACTTCCTCCTTAAACCCTCATCATCAACCAACCTCCGCACCTTCTCCACAAACCCCTCAAAATCCCCTGGCTTGGCAAGCAGCCCCCCCTCACCCACAATCCTCCTAACTTCAGGAAAATCATAAGAAACAACAGGCCTCCCCGAAGCCATATACTCAAACAATTTCACAGGGCACCACCAGAACCCATACTCATCAAGCTCAGCAAACCCTTTCGTACTAAACGGCGCAATCAGCACATCCGCCGCCTCCATAATCCCCGGCACCTCATCATAATCCACAGCCCCCGCAAGAACAACATTAGAAACACCAGAAGCCTCCCTCTGAACCTCACAAAACAATCTCCCGCTGCCCACAAGCAAAAACTTAGCATCTGGCAACTTCTTCGCCATCCGGACAACATCAAGCACCCCGTGCCACTCCCGAAAACTCCCGACAAAAGTAACAACCACATCCGACTTCGAAAACCCATACCTCTTCCTAAAACCACTCTTCACACCCGGGCGAAACCGCGAAACATCAACCCCGTTAGGCACAACATAAACAGGAGTATCAGTATGTTTTGAAACAATCCTCTTCAAAGTCTCAGTCTGCACAACAATAGCATCAGCCCGCCCATACTTCATCCGCACAAGCCACCGGTACAAAACCCTCTTAAAGCCATGAGCAAGCTCAATAGCAGGATCATTAACTTCAAGCACATACTTCCTGTTGCCCAAAAAAAGCAAATCAACAGGATTCACATGAAACCTCTCATGAACAATATCAACACCTTTAAGCCTCCTCCTGACCTCAAAAAAACTCCTGACATAAGAGATTGGATTAACCCGAAAAACATTAGAAATCCTCGGCAGCGCAACAAACACACAATCAACATCCGACTTAACATCCCCCTCAGGCGCCCCGATAAACAACTCAACATCAACCCCTGCCTTGGCAAGAAAAGACACAACACTATGCGCATGCACAAACCCCGCATCATGCCCCCCATACACCTCCGACAGCGCAAAATAAGCAACCTTCATAAAAATCACAACCCCTCGTAAATCCCAAGAGTCCTGTCAATAACCTTATCCCACCTGTAAT
>JAIWAJ010000215.1:0-2576 GCA_048634435.1 Methanosarcinales archaeon | reverse complement strand
AACACCCCATAACTTCATATGGAATCACAATACGTACATCTGCGCAAACCGTTTTCACCAATTTCACAGGAAATTTAACGCAACCCAACAATATTTATAGAATCGCGCCAAATAACACTCCATGACCAAAGTATCCCTCGTAAAATGCCCCACATACGATTACAATAAAGTAAAAGCCGCCCTAAAAAAATCCATAGCCTTTGCAGGCGGCATGAAAACAATAAAAAAAGGCGACAAAGTCCTCCTGAAAGTAAACCTCCTGAAAGCAGCAAACCCCAAGCAAGCCATAACAACCCATCCCGCGATAGTCAAGGCAGTATCAGAACAAATACTCGATCTCGGCGCAACCCCGCTCGTCGGCGACACCCAGAACACCCAGATGGACAAAGGCTTAAGCAGCCTCGAAGTTTCCGGCATAAAATCAGTCTGCGACCAGCTAAAAATAAGAGCAGTAGACTTCAAAGACCGCGGCTTCAAACAAGTCAAAGTCCCAAAATCAGCCCAGATGAAAAAGCTCTGGCTCGCAAAAGACATCCTTGATGCAGACGTAATAATCTCCCTCCCGAAAATGAAAACCCATGTCCTGACAGGCTACACCGGCGCAGTCAAAAACTTCTTCGGCTGCATCCCCTTCGGCGAAAGAATGAAAGCCCACGTACTCGGCAAAGACGAGATGTTCTCAGAAGTCCTGTCAGACATCTACTCAGTAATAAAGCCCTCCTTTTGCATAATGGACGGCATAACCGGTATGGAAGGCGACGGGCCGTCATACGGCGACATAAGAAACTTCAGCCTCATCGCAGCCTCAAGCGACTGCGTATCACTTGACGCAGTATGCTCAAATCTCTTGAGCTTCAGCCGGATAAGCACAGTCAAAGTCGCAGAAAAAAGAGGCCTCGGAACCGCAGATTTAAGCAAAATACAAATACTCGGCGACAAAATCAAGCCATTCACAATAAAAATGCCCAACCAGAACATAAAAAAATCACAAAGCCTTGCATCCCTAATCCCGGGACCAATAAAAAATTACCTTGCAAAAACACTATTAAGATTCGAGCCAAGAGTAGATGAATCAAAATGCAAAAAATGCGCAGTATGTGTAAAAGCATGCCCCGCACACGCAATAACCATGAACGGCTACCCGCAATTCGACAGGAACAAATGCATCAAATGCTTCTGCTGCCATGAATTATGCCCTGAAGGCGCAATCTACACCCACAAATCATGGCTTGCAAAACACTGGAGATAAACATGAAACAAAACGACTCATATCCTGCTTAAAATCTCTCTTATATCCTCTTTTCTATAGCGCTCAATCAGCCCTTTTTTAAACACACCATTGACATCTTTCCTGTTCATAAAACCACCCCAATTTAAGATTAAGAAATAGATTCCTCTGCCACCTTATAAACTCACCACGTAAGCACCATGCCGACATCCTAAAGTAGCGTCGTGATTTCGGATGCGGCAAAGCCATACACACAATAATCATAGCTTTGACTGCATGCCGATAAAATCAGCCGTATATCCTCTCAAACTCAGAAACAAACATCGCAGCAATCCCCTGATCATGAATAATCAGAACATTCTCATCATTCTTGGTATCCCCTGCCTTGGTAGGATTAAAAGACCCGCTAACAACAATCTCCCCATCAACAATAAACACCTTATGATGCATATTCTTAGGGTTGCTATCCCACTTCACAGAAATATTATTCGAAAAAAGCTTCTCATACTCACACCACTTGCTCCTCTGGAACTTCTCAAAAACCCCGCGCACCAAAACACCCCTGTCATGCGCATCAACAATCGCATCCCCTATCCCGTCATGCGTAAACGAGAAGCACATAAAATCAATAGACTCAGAAGCCCCGCGAATGACCTCCATAACATGCTCTGCACACCCGTCCTCAGGGCAAAAATAATTCTCAAATCTGATATCATTCACATAAACAACCGGATAGCGCACCTTATCTCCTGCACCAAACACCTCACCCTCAAGTTCAGAAAACTCATCCTCATAATTAGAAGCAATATACTTAGAATATATCACAAGCATATTATTATCATTCTTCATCCCCGTAATAGTAGGATTATAAGACCCGCTAAACACAATCTCACCGTCAATGACGCAGAACTTATCATGCATAAGCTGGTGCGTCCCATCATTTGCAGCATACTCAATCCCGAAAAGATGCTCAGTATTATCCTTATCAGTCACAAGCCTCACATCAACATCCTCTGCTTTCCCCTTGAGCGCATCAACAACTGAGGGAAGCTCAACATCATACAAAGCGCAATGGACAGACACATTCGCACTCTCAATCAGACTGACAAGCCTCTCCTCGCACCCCTGCCCAGGGCAGAAAAACACCTCAGGCGCAATATTAGTCTCCCGCACATCCTCTTGCCAAAGTATCAGGTTCCCGACATTTGGCCAGCCCTGCACCAGCACAACACATGCAATCACAATCAATACAAAAACAACCTTCCCCCTCTTCACTCTCCTCTTCCCCATCAGCCCCCATCTCCTTTTTTGCTCAGGCTCACCTTGTAATTAACCTCCTCACTCCCAA
>JAIWAJ010000214.1:0-2707 GCA_048634435.1 Methanosarcinales archaeon | reverse complement strand
CATGCGCAGGCACAACAATACTCCTGTCCGGCTCACCGGACACAATCCTGAACTTTGATGATGACATACCGCACCTTTTGGTAGATGAAGTGACGCATGCTGTGCTAAGTATCGCCTCATCATGATTATTAAACACCACCATGCTGACAGTGATCTCATCCCCGACAGTTACCTCAGAGGGCGGTGCTGCTTTCACAAAATAATCCATCTTCGAGATGACACTAGCCTTCGCACTCCCGATCTCAGCATTTTTGGTCGCAGCGAGCGCTTCAAGCCTCCACGCAGTAATCGTATCAGGCAACATGACAGGCACCCTGACCCTGCCTGCGCCGTCTGTGCGAAGCGTTGGCAGCCAAAGCGCAGTATCCGGGAAGCTGGTCCTTATCTTAATATCCACAGGAACCAAGCCTTTGTCTCTCATTGACGAATCAGATTCCATTTTCTCACGATACCATGCAGTTGGCTCAGTAACCGAACGCATGGCATCCCTGGCATAATTACTATCAATACCCATAGACGCCGTCGTCATCATACCATGCTGCAGGCTCATAATCCAAAAGTATGCGATGCCAAAGAACGCAAAGACAACCAAGATAATCAAAGCAACTATTATTATTAGCCCACTTTTTGATTTTACTGCTTCACCTACAAATGATATGACCAGCAATATCAGGCCAAGCACCAGAAATAGTAAAAACTCATCTTCTGGCCTATAGACCTCGATAATCGCAAGAATCAGAGGAACCACACCCACAACCCCACCAACTAATCCGATGCCTGCAAGCAACTTGCTGCCCCGCTTTTTTCTGAAAGCGCCATAAGCTATCCCAGCCACAGAAACCAGTATCGCAACACAGCCAATCCCTATCAAAAAGAAACCAGGCGACTCATCAAGACCCGCCATCACACCAAGCAAAAACGTAACAATTATCAGAAGCACCCCGCCAATGCCAAGAAACAAAAATCTCCTGTCTGCGCCTGCATAACCACTCACAACTTTGCCCTCTTTCATATACTTGACAGACAAGACATACCCGCAAATAAGAACCAGCACAATTATCCCAAGAGCAAAGTACGGTCCGCCACTGCCCGACGTTCTCGGATTTCTGGTTGCGACATTACTCAGCCCTGCGCCTTCGCGAAGGGAATACATTGACTCAAAGGGGCTAAACTCATAATCCTTAAGAAGCATAATAGACTCATCAACAACGCCAAGCGTAACCTGTGCATTCGGCTTCCCAGTCTCTATCGTAAGGTCAACAACATCCCTTGGCTTATAATCAGCGCGCAGAAAATCAAGCTTCACATCAATCTCCTTGTCAGCGCAGGCACTCACATACACAGGCTCAGACTCAACAAACCCGTTATAATACACAAACCCAAAGATACTCGAAAAAGGCGCAATATCATCATACTCAACCACAACCTCCGCTCTTGCATCATCATCAAGATTGAAGTCTTGTTTCATAGAATTTGACCTCTCATAGTGAATTGGGCGCTTATTTATTGAAATACATTAATTTACATGTTACATACATTCTGGCAACAAACATGCTTGTGAAAATTGTAACAATCAAACCAGAACCGAAAGGAAATTGTAATGGCCGTAAAGCATATTATGAGTAATGATATTGAAGAAGCTACTTCAGCAACGGACAAATTATCACTCATTGATTTCAGCGCCGCATGGTGCGCACCCTGCAAAATGCTGGATCCTGTACTTAATAAGGTCTCAGATGATCTTGATGATAAGATATCGTTCTATCACCTTGATGTTGATGAAAGCCCCGGTGCCTCTTCAGAATTCGGTATCCGTGGAGTACCCACAATGATTGTGTTCCATAATGGACAGGAAATTGAGAGAATGGTTGGTTTCCGGGACAGGAACGCACTGCAGACTCAACTGGAGAACCTTGCTGATTCAAAACTGGTGTAGATAGTATGGATCTGAAAACCGGACTCGTAGGTTCCAGCTCCTCTGGCAGCCGTGAACTCGATCTTGTGATCGCCGGAGGTGGTCCCGCTGCACTTGCCGCAGCGCTTTATTCCGCGAGATACGATATTGAGCACATCGTTCTTGAGAGTTATCAGCCGGGGGGGCAGGCGGCTCTTACCGCTGTTATCGAGAATTATCCTGGTATAAAGACGATAAGTGGAGGGGACATTGTTGCCGCCATGAAGGAACAGGCTGAAAGCTGGGGAGCTGTTTTTGAGATGGCTTCGGTAATATCAGCTGACCCGCTGAAGGATAGAATTCAGATAAAGGCTGATTCTTCTATATACATGACCCGAAATCTTATAATCGCCACCGGAGCTGCTCCAGCGAAGCTGGGGGTTCCTGGAGAGAATAAGTTCTACGGCAGAGGCGTCAGCTACTGCGCAACCTGTGACGCGCCCTTTTTCAGGGATGCTCGTGTGCTTGTTGTCGGTGGAGGCGACAGTGCTGTAAAGGAAGCTCTTCACCTCTCCGAATTCGTCTCTGAGCTTGTACTGGTACACAGGAGAGACAAATTCCGGGCAGAACCCTACCTTGCTGAAAAACTTCTTTCATGCGGGAACTGCCGCGTTTTATGGAATACTACACTGAAGGAGATAAAGGGAGACGAAAGCGTTGAGGGTGTTATTCTATACACTCCAGAGGGTGAAAAGGAATTGAAGCTTGACGGAGTATTCATGTACGTCGGGCGCAAACCGGCCACGGAACCCT
>JAIWAJ010000213.1:0-2691 GCA_048634435.1 Methanosarcinales archaeon | reverse complement strand
GCGCCGGGGTATGCTATTTTTCCGTAGCCGGGCTCATCTTTTTCAAATTGCTCATGGACGTGGCCGCCTGCGTAGTAGTCAAATCCTTTTGGCAAAAGGGAGAGTGGTAATGATTCAATGTTTTTTAGAAATTCGGGTTTATATTCTTCGATTGCCGAGTGGAACATGAATATCTTGAAGCCAGGCTCCTTTTCTGCTGATTCAAGGTCGAGGTTCTCGTAGTAGCTGCGCTCAAGTGAGCCGGCTCTTCCAAGAAGGCCTGTTATTTTTGCGCCTGTTTTTTTGTCTGTTGTGAAGCGGAGTTTTATTTTCCCGTCTTTGTCTACTTCGCCCCTGCTCACATTTATGAATAATCCTGCTGCTTCGATGACTTTTAGCATTGTTTTTTCTGAGTATGAGAAATCGTGGGAGCCGGGGATGATGTATATTTCGATGCCTGAATCCTTGATTTCCTTGAGCTTCCCGACTGTGCTCTTCAGTATGTCAATGTCAGGCGTGCCTGAATGGAACAGGTCGCCTGCAATCAGTATGAAATCAACTTTTTCACTCTTGCAGATGTCGAGCGCTTCAATGAATGCGTTGAGGCTTACTTTTTTCAGTTCAGGCTCGCGCCACGAGTCAAGGTGGCAGTCTGCAAGGTGCGCAAATTTGAATTTTGATGGGTTCATAGATAGTCTATTCAATCTAAATATTAAATGGTTTGGGGTTTTAGAATTTGCAATTTAGATGCTTGAATTTAAGAAGGGATTTTCTATCCTGAGATTTTTTCAAATTCTTTCCCGACATTGAGTATTGTGTCCTCTCTCATGTGGTCTGCAAGAATGTGCAGCCCGACGGGCATTCCCTTTGATGTTCCCGCAGGCACTGATAGCATTGGTATGCCTGCAAGATTCGGCGCCCCCGTCAGGATGTCTGCATTGTAGCATTCTATTGGGCTCAGTTTCTCAATCTCTTTGAACTTCAGCGCAACAAACGGCATGGTGGGCGCTAAAAGGGCGTCGAATTTTTTGAATGCTTTTTTGTAATCATTAATTATGAGGCGGCGGACTTTCAGTGCCTTCATATAATACTGGTCGCGGTAGCCTGCCATTCTTGTGTATGTGCCGAGTATGATTCTTCTTTTGGCTTCTGCCCCGAGGTATTTGCCTCTTATGTGTGAGAAGTATTCGTCAAAGTGCTTTCCTTCAGGGTTTTCTTCTTTGCCGTAGCGCATGCCGCAGTATTTCGCAAGATTAGTTGACGCCTCAGCCATAGCAATGATATAATACGCAGGAATAGAATACTTCGTATGTGGAAGCGAACACTCACGAACTTCTGCGCCAAGGGACTCCATCTTATCAATGGCATCAAGGACAACCTTCCTGACAGATTCATCCATATCAGGAGGAAAATATTCTTTAGGAATACCCAGCTTCACACCTTTCATCTCAAACTTATCATTCATCCTGACATCTTCCCTTATTGTTGTCTGGTCAAGGGGATCGTATCCTGAGATGATTTCATACAGTGTTTTTACGTCGTCTATGCATCTGCCGATAGGGCCGATTTTGTCAAGCGAGTTTGCGTAATCGATTAATCCGTATCTGGATACTCTCCCGTATGTGGGGGTAAGTCCCACCACACCGCAAAATGATGCGGGGCATGAGATGGAGCCGCCTGTTGACTGGCCGAGTGCGATGTGGGGCATGTCGAGCGCGGCTGTAAGGCCGGCTGCGCCGCCGCTTGAGCCCCCGCATGAGCGGTCCTGGCCGTGCGGGTTTTTCGGGATCCCGTATGCTGAGTTTGTTGAGAATGTGCCGAACCCGAACTCGTCCTGGACGGTTTTGCCTATGATTGTTGCGCCTTCTTTTTTTGCGCGCGCGATAACCGTTGCATCAAAAGGGGGGATGTAGCCTTCAAGTATTTTTGAGCCTGCTGTCGACTGTATGCCTTTTGTGCATATGCAGTCTTTTGCTGATATGGGAAGATTTGTGAGTTTTGTGTTCGGGGATGGGTTGATGCCCTTGTTTTCGGTTAGGGTTACGAAGTAATTGTATTTTTTCTGGAGCGCTTTCAGTTCGCTGTTTAGTTTTGCATAAAAGTCAGAGATGTCTATTTCTCCTTTTTTTGATGCTTTGATGAATTGCGTGACTGAAAGTCCTTTGTAGTTCATGGGATTACCTCTATATTTAGTCTATAAATGCAGAATCTTATTAAGTTTTAGGCTTAAACCAGCACCTTTGCTTTGCGCAACCATGATTCACTAATTTCGAAAGCAGGGTAAGAATCGCTTTTGCTTCTTTTTCTGTTATGTTTGATTTTGCTATGGTGCGCATGAATGCGAGTTTTACTGCGCCCGGGTCCTTGAATGATTTCGCATCTGCCAAGCAATTAAAATAGCCAAGAAGCCGCCTTTTCGTGGCAGATGATGCAAGATTAACAGAAACATGATGTTTCTCCTGTGTGAGTTCGTAGAGGACAACTGAGACTGCATGGGAGAGATTCATTGTCGGGTATTTTGGGTTGGCGGGTATGGTTGATATGATGTCGCATTCTGCAAGCTCCTCATTTGAAAGCCCGCGGCTTTCGCGCCCGAACACGAGGGCGATTTTTTTTGGTTTCAGATATGTTTTAAGTTCCTTTAAGGGTATTGGGTCCCTCAATATTTTAGAGCCGCATCTCACATTTCCTGTAAATCCTAAAAAAAATCGC
>JAIWAJ010000212.1:0-2601 GCA_048634435.1 Methanosarcinales archaeon | reverse complement strand
TGAGGAGGAGGATGCGCGAAAGTATATTAGGGGGCTTGATATTCCTGATTTAGCGCATACGGAATTGTCGGGTTATGTGATTGTTAAATGCGGGGATGATTGTCTTGGGTGCGGGCTTTACAAGGAGGGTTATCTCAAGAACCAGATTCCTAAGCAGAGAAGGATTAAGAAGTTTTGAGTTAACTCGTTTTTTTTTGACTTATTATGTAAAGTGATATTCCTATTAGCAAATTGACAAATTGTTGTAAAAATAGAGATACAAAAAGAAACAGCATATTACTTCTCAAAATATTTACTTTATCACTTGTATCTTCTAAAAATGTGGTGAATGCACCTATCTCTTTAAAATCTTCTATATTGTCTTTTGTTTTTTTGATTTTTTGTGCTGTTAAGTTGAGGTTCTCCGCCGTACTTTTTAATTCATCCCCAAGAGTACCTAAGGTATCCTCATATTTTTTTGCCGGGTTAAATAATCCGAAGGTAATTGTTGAAAGAATTTTTGAAATTTTATGAAAATCGTCTGAAGCTTGATAAGCTGCTTCACCAGCCATATAAGTAGAACTTGATGCCAATTCTAAAGATTTTGAAGCACTATTCAAACTATTAGAGGTATCATCTATGGTTGAACTTATTTGTGTTTTCATATCTAATTTGGCAGTATTAATCGAATTTTCAAAATCCGTAACCGTCTGAGAGATAGATTGATAATTGGTATACGTAGCAATAAGTCCAAAAACACTTATAAAAATAATAAAAATAGAAATAATTCTAACTGCGTCCATATTATCAAGCTCTTGTTATGTCAATTAGTACGATCCAAGGAGTTTTTGATATAGTCTAACTTCTCTTTGTTTGGTAACTGTTCTTGATTTTTCAATTGTCCTATATTTTGTTTCTGTTACGGTCTTTTTCCCAGGTGTTATGTCGTATGTTAGTCTTGTATCTTCTCCATATTTTGTATCTGCTTGACAATTTGCTACTTTGACTTCACCTGGCAGTATGTATACTCTATCGTTATCTGTCAATGTCCTATCAACGGTTCTAAAATTACAATTTACAACAAAGGTTCCTGGCACAGTATCCATATTTTCGATATACACTTTACCATAAGATACCCAATTCAATCCTGAGAGACCGCCATTGCTGTGTGAATTTGTAACTTGATATTTCAAATCTTTCTGAACTTGGACTTGATATGCTTCTTGCACAGGATATGTTTCCTGCTCTTGATACGTTACAGTTGTAGGCAGAATAAACAGAGCTGCTATGACTGCTAATATTATTATAGCCACTAGTCCTTGCTTATCATCTGATTTTGTTTTTATCGATGCTTTTTCTTCTGTGCTATCTTTTGATTCTTTTGGTACTTCTTCCGTTATCGTTTCTTTTTCTTTTGATTTAGACTTTGTTTTTTTCTTTGCCTTTGCCATTAAATCACCTCAAAAGTAAACTAAATAATTATAGCTAGGTAAACCTTTATATCAGTTGGCTTTATTAGCGACTAACCACGAGCATCAATAACAAACAGAACTGTATATGCCAGATAATTGCATACAGCGCATCTGTTGCCCGTATGCTTTTTTAAAATTGATATGATAATGTTCATCCATGCCCTCCAAAATATACTGCGATACAAACATATACCTTGATTATCTTGAGGATAGAAGCAACCTGTTTGGGAAAAACATAGGAGACAGGGCATTTGATGTATTTAACAGAGCGCTTACATGCGAATTTGAAATCATTGTATCGGGCTGGACCCTTGCTGAATTGAAAAATCATGCGAATTTCGATAGCTTAAATATGCTTTTTTCGTTTCTGAAAAGAAAAATAATAACCATAGAACATACAGAAGAAGATGTTGAAGAAGCGAAAAAAATGTCTGCGCATTTTCAGGATGCTCTGCACGCTATCCTTGCAAGCAAAGCCGGCGCATCTTTCCTTGTAACACGCGATATTTACGAATTCCTTAAATACAGGGATCTAGTCGAGCCCAAACTCCCTGAAAACCTTTGAAGGATTCTTTGCTGAGTCATGCGCAAGCTCATGCAATTCTTTCTCTTCAATCTCACTGGCTTCCTTTAGCGAGCCCTGTAGTTTTTTCAATTCCACGTATTCTGCGCATTTTGGATGCTCTCTTTTCGGAACCATGTCATTCAGGATAGATATCTGTTCATCCACAATTGGCAGCTGGTTGACTATTTCCATATTTAGTTGCATTAACTGCTGTTTGGAATAGAATTTGCTTAAATCTTTGCAGAATATATTTAATGCAACGAACTTCCAGACTTCATTGAAAGCAGAGCCAACATCATTTTTCACTGTTTCAATATCATCTTCCCTGAGGCGCGATAATCTGTTTGTGGCGCCTGTGAACTCTGTGAACACTTCTAGGGCATGTGACATCTCTTTTGGAATATTTAGCAGTATATCAAAAAGTGAATCACAAAAATTTGAAAAACCGGTTTTGTTGAACTCATTTTCATACAGAAGTTTTAGAGTTGTCTCTTTGGCAAGATACAATGTATTTCCGGTTTCCCTGTAGTGCTGGATTTTCAGCTGGGGAACAGACAAGTTAGAATACCTTTCTGTGGTTTCCTC
>JAIWAJ010000211.1:0-2717 GCA_048634435.1 Methanosarcinales archaeon | reverse complement strand
ATAACCTCCTTTTCTATCCCTCACAAAATAAGCCAATGCCCCAATCGCAATGATTGGCAGCGCAAACTTCCCCACGGGAAACGCAATCAGCTGCGCAGTCACAGTCGTGCCGATTTCCGCACCGAATATAATGCCGACAGACTGCGAAAGGCGCATAATGCCTGAATTTATCAAAGAAACAACAGTGACAGTAGTAACACTCGAACTCTGGACAATGCCTGTCACAGCAAAGCCAACAAAAACACCCTTGAACGGGGTATCTGTAAACCTCTTTAAAAGCCTCCTGATGCCGTCGCCAGCTGCCTTCTGCATGCCGCCCGACAAAAAAGAGATACCAAATAAGAATAAGCCCAGCCCGCCAAGAAAACTAAACAGCATATCAAGATATTCCATTGCACCACATACCAGAAACCATAGAACTGCCTGCTTTACTGAAAATATCCAGATGAAAATTTATATATGTATAGATGTGCTTGGGATTGGTGCGCAATTCATACAAGACACATCCATGCACATCATCCAAAATCCCCACATATATAAAAATTGCCGCATAAACATCATTCCTGTGATAATATGGACAACTACCCTATGATGTGCGGCCTTGAAACCCATGTCCAGCTGCCCTCAAAAACCAAGATATTCTGCGGGTGCGAAAACCCGATAAACACCAAAAAAGAAATAGGGCCAAACACACTCACATGCCCTACATGCCTCGGCATGCCAGGCTCAAAGCCGCGCACAAACAAGAAAGTTATCCACCTTGCAACAAAAGCAGCGCTCGCACTAAACTGCAAAATCGCAAAAGACATGTTCTTCTCAAGAAAGACCTACTTCTACCCTGACATGAGCAAAAACTTCCAGACAACGCAATTTGAGATACCCCTCGCAACCTCAGGCACAATAGAAATAGACATTGAAGGCAAAAAGAAAAAAATAAGAATAAGAAGAGTCCACATTGAAGAGGACCCGGCAAAACTGGTCCACGAGAGCAACAATACTCTCATAGACTACAACAGGGCAGGAGTGCCCCTGATAGAGATAGTAACAGAGCCGGACTTCACAAGCCCTAAAGAAGCAAGAATCTACTTGTTCAAGCTTGCGCAGATACTCGAGTACCTCGGCATCTACGACCCGGACTCATCAGCATCCATAAAAACAGACGCAAACATCTCAATCATGGGCGGCGAACGCGCAGAAGTAAAAAACATAACAGGCACAAAAGAGATTGAGCGCGCCCTCAGCTTTGAATACATCCGCCAGAAAAACATGTACAAGCGCGGCTCAAAAATCACCCAGGAAACGCGCAGATGGCTGCCTGAATCAGGCATCACAAAACTCATGCGGACAAAAGAAACAGAGGCAGACTACGGCTACATATTCGAGCCAGACCTCACGGAAATAAGCATTAAAGAATCAGAGAAAAGCGAAATAAAAAAGCAGCTGCCGGAACTCCCGGACGAAAAAAAGGCGCGCTTCACAAAACAATACAGGATCAGCCAGAAAGCAGCAGAAGGCATAACATCTGAGCCGCGGCTGGCAGACCTCTTCGAAAACGTCGCCAAAAAAGTAAAAAAAGAAGTAGCATCAGCATGGCTCGCAGGGCCTCTCCTGAAGACTCTCAACTACAACAACATGACATACAAAACATCAGGCCTAAAGGAAAAATGGATTATTGATTTGCTTCTGGATTTCCAGAGGGGAAAATACTCAGACTTAGTAGCAGAAAAAATACTGTGGAAAATGCTCGACGACAAAACCGACCACATAACCGCAGCAAAGAAACACGGATTCTCAGCAATAGATACCACACTCGACATAAAAAAGATAATAGGCAAAATAATCAAATCCAACCAAAAAGCAGCAGCAGACTACAAAAGCGGCGAACAAAAAGCACTGAACTTTCTCGTCGGCCAGGTCATGAAAGAGACAAGGGGCGCGATTGATGCCAAAAGCGCAAGAGAAGAGATATTAAAGTTGATTTAAGCCATATTTTGTGGACCCGATATTTTTTTAAAGTTTATCACTAATGAATAGTCTTAGGCATTACGCTCAGTTTAAGGATGGAAGATTGTTATGAAAGATACAGTTACACTATATGTCTTAGAGAGTTATTTAGAAAGATTAAAAGGGAGTGTTGAAGATTACTTTGGTTATACCAGGATTAAAAGAGGAACAGCTTCAGGTACCTTATCAGATATGTCTCTTTATGAAGCTACTATGAGAGAGAGGGATAATCTCAACAAAGGTACAGAAAGTACCATAAAAGGGACATTAGAACTTGAACTTATACCAGACATTTCTGAATGTGCAAGTGAGACAGGGGTAAGTGAAGAATATGCAAGAGATCAGTTTGAATCACTATTGAAAGAAGGAAAGATAACATTTTTTACAGACAAATATGATGGCCTTGTCCCGATTGAAGAAGCTATATACAAAAATCATGGAGTAGTAAAAATGGAAGTATCTCCAGATGTATATTCGGTCATAGAAGAAGCCATCAGTAATGGTAACTACACAATTGGGGAGGATGTGATATGGACTGGTCGAAATAAATTGTATGATATAAAGGGAAAAACTATAATAGACAGCGAGGTAATTCGTTTCACAAATAATTCTCGTGAAAAGCTCGTAACACCAGTTACTGAATATTTAGTAAGTTATCGAGAAGGAAAACAGAGAGACGTAGGCAATGACAGGATTTTAGCTGAAGGAGATCG
>JAIWAJ010000210.1:0-2733 GCA_048634435.1 Methanosarcinales archaeon | reverse complement strand
TGGAGCATCCATACTCGCGTTCATAATACCAATAGGTATTTGTCTATTTTATGACTCCATACCTTATGAAATATTCTGGATATTATTTATCTTTTTCATTTATAATGCATCAGAGAGATTTTATCATAAATTGAGAGAATTTATGAAAATGGACAAATTCGTAAACAAAACATATAACAATTACGTAAAAAACAAAGAAAGCTTCGGCGGCTATGATTATGGAGATTAAAAAAGTGAAGATAATAAATAAAGACGAATCTACAGGAATCCGCACTATCAAGGTAAAGACTTCTCAAAGTAGTTTTACAACACCCTCCCGAACATTAACATCGACAGAACACAACTATAGAACAGGAGCCATCCTCCCGGATGTTGGTCTCGGCTCAGGAATATCTATATCATTTGAAAATCCAACATTCGAAATAACTAAGCAACATACTATTGAACAGATGGAAAAATTTACAAAAAAAAATGGCGCATTACACAACGCACAAAGAGATGTAAAAGCGAAATTAAACTGTTATGAAGATAAATTTAGGATATATTATCCTCGCTTTAATAAAGGAACAAAAATAGATTTTAAGCATCTTAGAACGCTAATTGATTTTCAAACAATATTTTGCGAAATGGACACCGTTTCTATTTTGGAACAACACCCCGACCAAAACGTAGATTCCTTCTCAAAAGATTTAAATTTCCTAAGTCAACAAGCTTATGCACAAGAAGCAAAAACAGTCATACCATATATCGATTTTGCTATGGATAATAATCTATTTATAAGGAAATATCGCCTACTAAAAGATATGGGTTTCAAAGTAATAGGTTTTACTAATAGGAGCCTAAAAACGTATTACCCTAATTATCGGTTTATAAGGGAACAAAATGATGATATCTGGTTGCACTGCTCAGGTATAAACAGATATTGGCAATCAAATTGGACCACCTCTCAAATACACATGTTACAATTGTTCGGATTAGATACGTTTTCCTTAGAATCAAAATGTGCTATATGCCCAAAGCCAAAACCAATCGAAGAAATAAAACGGTTCGATAGTAACACTATGGGGATTATAAGTATCGAGGATTTTAGAAAACGATACCATAACGATCTAAACTGTAATTGCCCTGTTTGTGTAAATAAAAAGCTCAACGATTATATCTCAGAGTATTCGATAGACCGCACTGGTGTAGAGAATACAAATCTATTAGACAAATATTGTAAATTACATGAAACTTATTGCAGTGAAAAAGAATTTACAAAAAGTCAAAGATTCATAAAGAACAACGAAGGTAAGCACTATATTGAATCAAAGGAATATCTTAATAAAGTAGTTCCTTCTATAATTCCCGAAAATAAAACGGCAAAGTTTTTATAATTGCTTATGGAACTGTCACAGTGATATCATGAAACTTAAAGAAATACATGAATCTATCCAAGATAATATAACAATCGCAGAAATCACAAGATTCTGCAAAAGCACAGGCATGGTATTCCCAAACTCAGAAATCTACGGCGGCTTTGCCGGCTTCTGGGACTACGGCCCCCGCGGGATTGAAATAAAAAACGCAATCAAGCGCGAATGGTGGAAAACATTCGTAAAGCAGCGCGACGACATCGTCGGCATTGACGGAACAACAATAACGCACCCGAAAATCTGGATAGCATCAGGCCACGTCGAATCATTCTCAGACCCCCTGCTTGAATGCGAAAAATGCAGGCAGCGCACAAGGGCAGACAACCTGATAGAAGACGCACTAAAAATTTCAACCGATGGAATCAACCTCGATGAGATCAACAAGCTCGTCAAAAAGCACAAACTGAAATGCCCCTACTGCAAAGGCGCACTCCTCGACGCCCGCAAATTCAACCTCATGTTCAAAACCCACATCGGCCCAATCGAAGACGAGTCATCAACAGCATACCTAAGGCCCGAGACCGCGCAGGTAATATTCGCAGACTTCAGGCAGGTGGCAGACATCTCCCGCCTGAAACTCCCATTCGGGATAGCGCAAATCGGCAGAGCCTATAGAAACGAGATATCCCCAAGAGACTTCCTCTTCCGCTCAAGGGAATTCGAGCAGATGGAGATCGAGTACTTCGTCCACCCTGACAAAACAAACAAATGCCCATACCTCACAAAAAAAATCCTGAACCAGAAACTCCGCATCTACACAGAAGCAGCGCAACAGGAAGGCGCAGACGACACCATGATGACACTAAAAGAAGCAATGGACGAAAAAATAATCAAAAACCCCTGGCTCACATATTTCTTAAGCGAGCAATACAACTGGTTCGTAAATCTGGGCATAAAAGAACAAAACCTGCGCCTTCGCCAGCACAAAGAAGAAGAGCTCGCCCACTACGCCAAAGAATGCTTTGACATAGAATACAAATTCCCCTTCGGGTGGAAAGAAATCCACGGAATGGCAGACCGCTCGTCATTCGACCTCACCCAGCACATGGCATTCTCAAAAAAAGACCTGAGCATATTTGACGAGGAAACCAGGAAAAAGGTCATCCCCTGCGTGGCAGCAGAGCCGTCCCAGGGCGTCGACCGTGCATTCCTCGCATTCATAATCGACGCATATACAAAAGAAAAAGACAGGACTGTCCTGAAACTCGACCCGCGCCTTGCGCCCCTAAGCATCGCCGTCTTCCCTCTGATGAAAAAAGACGGCCTCAAAGAAAAAGCAGAAGACATCCACAACACACTAAAAAAGCACATGACATCC
>JAIWAJ010000209.1:0-2760 GCA_048634435.1 Methanosarcinales archaeon | reverse complement strand
CGATCCCCTTCATAATACTATAATACTCACTCCACACCTTCTTGGACGCAAGCTGTGAAACCCCGAAAACTCCCTTGACAATCTCAGAAAGCGGCAGAAGCGTATGATAATCAGGCGCATCCTTAGGCCTGAACCCATCGGGCCTGTCAGCAAGCTCCTCAACGCGATAAAGCACCCCGACAGTAAGCGGCTTCCCGCACACAGGGCAAATCCCGTGATGCGCTATAGTCTCCTTCGGGCTGAAAACCACCCCGCACTTCGCATGCCCGTCAAAATGATACCTCCCGTAATCCGGCTTCACCTCAACCGTGCCAGCAAGCCCGCGCCGCGTCCTGATAGCACCGGCAATATCCTCAAAAGACATCTCAACATCAAAAACAGTCGCCTCACGCCCCATCCTCCACGGCCAGAAGCTGTGCATATCAGAAAAAGAAACAAGCGCATACTTATCAAGCGAACTAAGCCTCCAGTTCATAGCAGGATCAGACGACATGCCAGTCTCAATCGCATAGATATGCTTTGACTTATCCAAAAAACACTCCTCAATAGAATCAAACCCTGACTTGCTCCCAAGCGCCCCGAAATAAGGTGTCCACACATGCGCAGGAATGACAACAAACTTCTTGGAAATAGGCAGCAGCATATCCATAAGCTCAACACTGGAAAACCCGAAAATAGGCCTCCCGTCATAATCAAGCCTCCCCCTCTTCGAAAGCTCTGAAGTAAACTGGGAAGCGCACTCGCCGTCAGGCGCAAGAATCACATGATGCACCCTGCGCCCCTTGCCCCCCTGCTTATACATAAGTGAAATCTCAGTCTGCCACAGGAAAGGAAACCCTGAGGAAGTGCGCAAAACCCCTCTATCATCCTCACTAAGCTTCGAATTAATCTCCTTGATCCACTCAGGATGCGTAAAATCCCCGGTGCCAAGAAGCCCGACACCCTTGAGGCGCGCATACTTCTCAAGATTCTCAATATTAATAGCCTTGCTGCACGCCCTGCTGTAGCGCGAGTGAATATGCAGATCCGCAATAAACTTCATGCATAACATTTGGCATTAAATTTTTTAACTGCTTCTATCCCGGGCAAACTCATAAAACACTTATACATACATAACACATAAAACACTCGACAGAAAAGGTAATAGAACAAAGAAAGAATCGAACTGACATAATAATCTGCAAGACAGATTCAGCCATCAACCCCGACAAGCACCACACCAGCCTCAGCATCAATATAATAATTATAACTAAACACAATATCCAGGCTCAACTCCTTTCTCGGCACACTGGAAGAAAACATATCGCCGCTGCACTTCACAATAACAGAACGCTCAGCTCCCCTAGTAAGGCTTATCGAACCCGAATCATCTACACCTAAGACCTCACAACCAGGAATGCTGATAACCACAGTATTCAGATCAAGCATATTATCCCCCACACCTCCTGATCCCTTAAACATATTGGAACAGTCATCAGCAGTAGAAAAAGCAGAGCCGCCGCCCACATTAGCAACCCTCATCTCCATACGCAGCTCACCATCAGCAATGATCGGCTGCATTGACTCAATGCTGATCTGTATAGGGGAAGCAGTCTGCTTAACGGAAATAGGATGCTGCGAAAAACTGCCCTTCTGCTCCATAACAAGCCACTCATCCACACCAACAATCTCCACCTTTGCAGAAACACGGGTCTTGTAAGGATAGCATACCCTTGCATACGCCCTGTGATTAAACTCAATACCTTCAAGCGGCTCCACTGGCGACTTGAGCTTCCACACGATACTCCTCTTCTGCCCGGGAGTCCTAAGCTCAGAATCAGCAGCTCTCATATCACCAATATCAAGACGCTGCTTATCTGATACAGTAATGCCAACCACCTCTGCACCCTCATACCACTCATTGCTCAGCCCAAAAAGGATCACATGAACTTTATCTACACTAAGGCCCCCCATATTCTGTATATCAAGCTTCAGCATAGTTGACTGTCCGCTCACAAGGCGCGCCGGCTTGAACGCAAACGAATTCACCTGAATGCCATTGCCCATGGCAAAACTATCTCCGCCAAGCGACAGCTGATCAATATTGCACCCTGAAACAAAAACAACAGCAACATACACGACAGCAACCAAAAACTTCATTCCCAAGACAAACACCTGCAAGCATATAATATTATCCTCAAAATAACTTAAAACTTTGGTAGGGTCTTGGCAGGCAAAGACATCATCTACGTATTTTTCCGGACAGTAAACACATACTCTGCAGCGATTTTGCTATAAGTAAGAGTATATCCCTCCTGTGTGTGAGAACCACCCAGATATAATGGAATAGCTGTCTCTTTGCCCGTCGTCGTCATCTTAATGTTAAGACTTTTATGTAGAGCACTCTTCACCTCAAACCCAGCACCCTTCAAAGATATCTTTTTCCCAACAAGCTCACCTGGAGAACCTGCCCGGACATCACCATATGTATCAGACGGTTCCGGACTGACATGAGTGGAAGTAACTTTCTCGCTGCGCCCCACGACATTGACAGACGCCGTACGATCAACATAATAATTATAGGTCGCAACAACCTTAAACAGATATTCACCCTTCGGCTGCGAACCACTCACAGTATACGTGCAGTACACCACAGCCTCGCCGTCATGAAACGACAGGACAGATGAATCCAGGTCATCAGACTGCTCAGTATCACAGCTAAGCTCTGTTCCGTCCATATCAACTTCAAGAAGAAACAGCTTATTGATACTGGAAACATCA
>JAIWAJ010000208.1:0-2767 GCA_048634435.1 Methanosarcinales archaeon | reverse complement strand
TTAACTCTTCTGGATTCATCGCATCCAGTGTATTTTCGTCAGCAAGAAGACTCGAGAAAGAGGGATTCCTATATCTGTCTTTTAATCGTTTTGTCCATTCATCGCCATATTTACTTTTCATGTGATTTGTAAACTTTTTGACATCATTCCGGGATTCCTCGCTACCGTGTATTTGATGTAACTTTAGTTTTGTTGCAAGAGCATCAAAATCGTCCCGCTCAACTTCTATGTCGTCACGGCGATATTTGATTTTGTTTAGTGCCCAAGGAGATGCCCTGCCTTCTTCAGTTATTCCGAAAAGTTTGAAAATTTGGTCATAATCATATCTGTATCTTTCAATTAGTGGTCTGATTTCCATAAGTTGTTTATTGTATTCCGGACCGCCGCTCTCACAAAGTTCCTTTGCTTGTTCAAGTCGGGCTATCGCTCGTTCCAACTTGCTGGGATTCTTTTTCTGTTTAGCTTCATCTGCAAGATTTGTTGCTTCAGTAACGAGTTTCTGAATTTCATCGGACAAGGTAAACCGTTTAGCAAATCCTTCTTCTTTAGAAATTATTTTTGATGCCTCTGCATCCAATATTTCTCGAATAGCTAAATTAGTGGGATTATTTATTTCAGTCTCCATTTGTACTTTGAACTTGTAAATGTCTTTTCCAGATTCATAAAACACTCTAGAGACAATATCTGTTGCTCTTTTTCGACTGTCTTTTTGATGAATATATGCATGCGCGTTCCAATTGTCGACTTGTAGTTTGTATGTGTTGTATTGATTTGGATATGTTTTCTTTACCATTCCAAGAACGATGTTTCCTAACTCTGCTGCTTCAGCATATTTTTTTTCTTCAGCACGCCGTTTTGCTCTTTTGAAAAAATCTTCGGCATATGTGTTTATCTTATCATCAGCCATATTATTCCCTTTATTTCCACTGTTAGATTCGTCACCTCCGCCAGAGGGAGCGTTACGAGGATTATTTTGGCGGGCGGGGTTATTAAGGTTGTCTGGCTCAGGGTTAGAATCTTCTTTAGAATCAATATCTCGAGAATTATTTTCAGACGTTCTCGTTTTAAGCGCATTAAAATCAGATACAATCTTTTCATATTCTTTCGCGACCAAAATCTGAAAATCTTGAAACGTAGCTCTATCCGCATCGTCGAAGTAATCCAAATACCGTTTATTCTCATTTAATAGGTCTTCAGCTAAACTATAGTGATTTGATGCCCCACCAAGATTTCCCTTTTTGCGCTCTTTCTCCGCATCATCTAAAGCAGATTTTATTTTTCTAAACAACGTTCTACAATCATCCATATCTCCACACAAAACATCTGCCCCTTGCGCTTAATATACTTTCAAGAACGGACGAACCACTAATAATTTCTGCTAAATATGCGCCCGAAAAGCATTTATACTCTTTGTAACATATATGTGACATATGGAACAAAAAGATTACAGTTTGGAAATAATACATCTACTTTCGCATGGAAAGTCTCATGCGCGCAAAATTGCAGCAAGCCTTGGAACAAGCCACATGACTGTTTTAAGGAAACTAAAGGCGCTTGCCAGAGAAAATGTCGTGGATTTTGAGGTGGAAGGGAAAAACAAGCCATATTTTCTTAAAAAAACAACTGAAGCAAAGGCATATGTTTTCATGGCTGAAAACTACCGCCTTGTGCGCGCCATGGAATCATATCCCCGGCTTAGGGCAATAATCGAAAAAATTCAGAAAGACAATAGAATCCGTATGGCTCTGCTCTTTGGCTCCTACGCAAAAGGCCGTGCAACCAAAAGCAGTGATATTGACGTCTATCTGAACACTGAAAACAGGTTGCTTAGGGATGAAATACAACTGCTTGATTCTAAATTGAGCATAAAAATAGGCAAGTACGAAAAAGAGAGCCTTCTGATAAAGGAAATTGAAAAGAACCATGTAGTAATAAAGGGTGTTGAAGCGTATTATGAGAAAAATAAATTTTTTGGCTAAACTGAAAAAACATGGCAAGCTACAGCTTGTTGTGCCAAGCGAAGAAATCAAGCAATCTTATATCTCGAAATCAGAAAGCAATCTTGCGTCTGCAAAAATACTTTTGAAAAACAGTCGGCTTGAGGAATCTGTTGGGCTGGCATATTTCAGTATGTACCATATGCTTTCAGCCCTCCTCTTCAAGACGGGCATAAAATGCGAAAACCATGGTGCTGCCATCATAATATTAAAGGCTGTTTTTGATATTGACAATGAAAGCATTTCTTTTGCGAAAAAAGAAAGAATAGATAAGCAATATTATACGGATTTTAAGATTGCAAAAGAAGATGTCCTTGACACAATGGAAAAGGCAGAAGAATTCAACAGCAAGGTCAATGATTTTATATCCCGGCTGGAAAACAAAGAAATAGAACTATTTAGGAAACGCCTTTCAGAATTGAGTTGAAATTCTGTGGTATCTGCCCCTCGCGCTCAACACATTTTCAACAAGGGTTAAAGAAATCTACGAAAACTCAATCCTCTTGAAACCCTTTCCCTCAAGCGCCTCGCGCGCAGTCAATGCATAAATTACTGCGCGCCCTTTGAAAAGTTCAGAAAATATCTGGATGCATGCATTCTTCACTAGATTTGATGAAAACAGTATGTGCGCCTTGCCGTCATCGTCGAGGAATTCAGAGATGTCCTCTGCCGGGTCAGACACAATCTTTGCGCGCTCTGTTTTTCCTTTTTTTGTTAAAATCAGGTCACTGCCCTTTTGTGTTGCGCTATACCCATCCATTAAAAATTTT
>JAIWAJ010000207.1:0-2768 GCA_048634435.1 Methanosarcinales archaeon | reverse complement strand
AAAAAAACTGATTATTTTATATACTACATCTCCCATAAATTTTACTATAGGTGAAACAAAATGATAATTGGAATAAACCTCGATTTTATACTTGCAAAAAAGCACTCCATTCCCGAAGGCAACATAAGGATAGACAACAAAACCAAAATAACAGGCATTCAGGAAATAAGCACCCCCTTCTCCAAAGAAAAAGCAACAAAAATAAACTTCACGTTCCAGACAACCTACAAGACAGACAAAAAAGCAATCGGCGAGATACAGGTCGGCGGCAACGTCATAGTCCGGGGCGAAAGAGAGAAAATACATGAAACATGGACCAAGGAAAAAAAACTCCCCGAAGACATCGCGCTCCCGGTAATGAACAACATCCTGCGAAAGTCAATAACGCGCGTAATCGACTTATCAGAACAAATTATGCTTCCCCCCCCAATCAACCTGCCTCTGATCCGCCCGAAAAAAGAGCAAAACATAGAATACATAGGATAAAAAACACACAATAGAAAGTATAGTAAACTATATAAACATCAAAAAATAAATATTACTGTATCAATTACATATAAAAACCAGAACAATCATTAATAAAACAAGATTCACAGGGATATAACATGAATCACAAAAAATCAATATTAGACGAAATATTTCTTCATGAAAAGCCAGTAAAAATACTCATCGGCCTGAAATCTGACAACAACAAAAGCTATGCATCCACACTTGCAAAAAGCGCGGATTGCACATACTCTCATACAGTAAAAATACTCGAATACTTCAAAAAAATAGGACTCGTAGTATTCGAAAAAAAAGGTCGTGTAAAATACATAAAACTAACAAAACTGGGAGAAGACATCTCAGAAGACCTCGAAAACATCTGCCGCAAATTCTCAAAAGTAGACATCTCAGAAATCAAAAACAAAAAATAAAGAGCCAAACACCATCACTCTTTGGTATTCATGCCTTCTGAAGGCTGATACTGCTCTTTCTTGACCATAAAAGCATGGACTGCGTCCGAAATTGTAGAAAAAAACCTCTCGCAGCGGTTGGACAGCTTATAATAGTCCCTATCAACAACCTCAATAAGCCCGGCACCAAGAAGCTTATTGATCATTGTATAATACGTTGTCCTTGAAAGATTATGCTCATCGCAATACTTTGACCAACAAGACCTGTCAAAACGCCCCATTGGACCTAAAGCCCGAAGCTCCTTCAAAAAAGTCAGCGCATGATCCGGAAGATCAAGGTTCTTCGGCCCGTGATACAAAAGCTGCAGCAAAGACTCAAAATCAGATGCCTCCAACGGCTTAACAAGAACCGTTGTCTGATACCTCGAAGATGCTTTCCTTCCCATAAACTAGATTAACACACCAAAATATAAATAAATGCGCATCAACAAAAAAACCAATAACATGCACTGTATTTTCGCAGAATTTAATTGCCTGAAACAACACAGTCATGTTGACACAGCCATTACAAAGCTGAAAAACAACTAAAAACAAAAATAAAGACAAAAAAATACCAAAAAACACAAAAACAAGCAAAAATAGCACGTTTTACAACAAACAAAATAAAAATAAGCAATAATAAATATATTAAAAAACAGACAAATTAAATCCATATATTGATTAGATAAATGGGAAATTCATACCACAAAAACAAAAGAATTAGAAAAAATAAATAATCCAAATTACCCAAATAAACATATAAACAGGACAAATTACCCACAAAAAACACCTGAACCCAAAAGACACCAACCCCAAAAACAGCATCATGCACACCCCTCAAACACACCCACGCAACACACTGATTTTAATAGCCGAAAAAACTCATTCAGATACAAACCAAAATAAAATATACGCTTTCATTATTTTCAGGCATATTTGCCCTGTAATCCAGGGTATACATTGACAAAATAGCGTATTCAGATATAGTATAAAACAAAGTAGTTCAGAAGATCGCATAAAAAATAAACTTATTCCAGTATAAGTACGAATACGCATTTTCCCTGATTTTGCCCTATCTAAACCAAAGAATATACCCTATCTAAAAGAAAAGCCATGAAAAAGACCAAAGAAAATACTGCAAAAAATCCTACAGACTCCGCCAAAGACAGGACAAAAAGAAAAGAAACTCTGAACACAAAAACAGCCATCACCATTCCCTACCCTCACCCCCCGGCTTCCGGTAAAAAAACAAAATGGAAATTATGTGAGAGTTAAAATAACAGGCAAAAGAAAATCAGCCCTTTTTTCCTCCAAAAAGAAGCCCAAAATAAGCCCCGTTCAGCAAAAACCCAGAATATCCCCCTAAATCAGCCGTATAATGTACCCTCCATGAAAGATTCAATGCAAAAAAAGGCATAAAGAGCAGCAATAAAACCATACTCAAGGCATGAAATAAATGAGCCAATTTCAACAAAAAACCAATTTGCCTTGATGTATCCGGGCCAATCAAAGATTGGCTGGATCCTAAAAATCGCATAGCGATTTTTAAGGATATGGCAAGGCACTGCACTCAATTTATTCGTGCCTTGACTATAGATTGGTTTTTGGGGTTGTAAATGAAAAAAGGACAAATGCTTGAAATTCTTGGTTTTTTGACAATGGTTGTAGTCATTGTAATGTCTCTACTGCTTTTGAAGTTTGCTACAACCAGCCAGAAAGTCGGAGTAATGGGGCTGGCCCAGGAGTCGCATGAGAACGAATTCTTTAATGCAGGAGCCAACACATTAATTGTAATTACCGAGCCTGCCACAAACAAGACATTCGTCGAACTGA
>JAIWAJ010000206.1:0-2860 GCA_048634435.1 Methanosarcinales archaeon | reverse complement strand
TTGCGTACTGTGCCGATGTCTCTGAATATCACTTTGAAATTCATGTGTTTATTACAAGAAAAAGATTTTATATATTTGAAGGATTTCTATCGGCAGGGAATAATGCAGTGAAGATTCTTTTGATGAGTCTGGTTTTGTGAGAATTGCGGTTCTTTTGGCATGGTGCCGATTCACAGAGTTTATATACTCACAGGAGAATCTATCTATACCTTCCATGATAGAAGTTAGAAGTGAAGCATCGTGCAGATGAGAAATATGCGATTAAGCGCTTTTTTAGTGCATAATCAAAGTTTCGGGTACTAAACCCTAAACTCATCTGCACCATGCGACCCTCCGTGATGTGATGGAGGATTGCGCTATTTTTCTGAAATTTATCAAGCGCAGGATATATAAATTTAAACACTTCACCTACCCCTTATGAGCTTTTATACGGGCATTATGGAATCTATTGAAGATTATGATATTTATATTGACAATCTTGAGATAAGAGAGTTGTATAATCACGTAAAGGGTACTATCCGGATTGAAACCATACTTAGCATATGCAGAAACGGCGAACCCTATGTGGGACGAAGTTACCTGGAGCCTCCTGAGAATATGATGCCTCAATGGTATGAGAATTATGATATAGAGAAACTTCAGCATAATTTAGGGGAGGAGTTAAACAGGTTGGCTGATTCACAATATGCTGAACACAATATCCTCTTCAGAGCGATAGCCCATGCAATATATTCCAGAGACCTTTCAGAATGGCCACACAAACGCGAAGGAGATGTTATTACAGAAGGAATTAGAAAGAATGATTGTGTATTATTAGCGGATGATCATGGGCAACGCAAACTGGATGCTTTTATACAAAAAATGATGGGGAAAAGCCCGCGGGAGATATACATATTACAGAACAGCCGCCTCTCAGAGGTATGTTTGGATACGCATGAACTGCTTCCAATCAGGGATGGTTCATCAGAGATAGATTTTGATATGATGGTCATAGGCATTTGTTCCTGCCCTTCAATAAAAAAGATAGATGAATACCTGGAAGAAATATTATCATCTGTCAGGCATGATAATGCACATGACATTGCCCTGAAAGCACCCCGGTTTGTAGTTGACCCGAGTATTATCTTCTGGGCGTATCCGATAACGCTTTATGGGGTAAATGAATATAAAGGCATTAGGGGCGGAAACACCAAAATTATATGCACTCCTGCGACATAGAAAAGCAATGCGTGGATTCACAATTTCTGGCCGGTGATTCTCTCATGCATGCGCACGTAAAGGTCTGTGACCTGTGCTATGACATCGTTTGGGAGCGCAGGTATGTCTGGTTCGGGTAAGTTGTTTTTTCGCGCATCTTCCAGTCTTTCAAAGTATCCTGTTTTGCGGTAGTGCTGGCGCACAAATTCTTTTGAAAGTTCGATTATTTTTCCTTCCTGCCAGCCTGTCATGTCCCACCAGCGGTCTTCGTCAAGGGTGCCGAATGTATCAACAAGCATAATGTTCCTGTTTTCGTCCATTGCAAGCTCTTTTTTGCCGTCGACATGAATGAGATTGTTTGCACCGGCAATTTCTGCTATCACATTATCAATCAAAAGAACAATCTCCTTTATCTTTGACAGCTCTTCAGGGCTCAGGCCTGAGATTTCGAGTGCTTCCTGTTCTGTCAGTTTCCTGTCAACTGGCTCCAGTTTGGTTGTAAATTCTATCATGGGTTTCGGCAGCTTCTCCCCGTATTTTGGTGTGTGTCCCTGCTCAAACCCGAGCATCTCACCTGTAATTTCTCCGCGCAATATCTTGTCGTTGAGGGATCCTGCAACATAATGCCTGCAGATTACCTCAAGAGGTATCAGGAAATTGCGGGTCTCTGCATTCATCTTGTCATAATCATGAATCACGTTTACGCGCCTGACGCGCATTGAGGTGGATGCAGGTGATGAGATGTAATGGTTTTTGATGCCAAACTCGTTTAGCTTTTCAAACCAGAATGCGGATGATTTGCATAGTGTTTCTCCTTTTCTTGGAATGCTTGAGGGGATTATCTTGTCAAATACGGAGATGTTGTCTGTGAAGTGGAATTCAAGCTCGCGCCCGTCTATTTCATATACTTCTTTTACTTTGCCTTTTGAGATGAGTTTCATAGAATATTTTTGGCGGCGCAGATTTATATTTCTGAATTATAGAGATTTAAATTTTTGAGTGCATTTTTAAGATGAGGTGTTTTGGTATGAATGTGAAAGAGATTGTTGGCGCTGTTGAGGATTCTGTTTCGAGGCATGATGAGTGGAGAGGGAAAGAGTGCATAAACCTGATTGCTTCTGAAAATGTCATGAGCCCGCTTGCGTGGAAGCTTTATAATACTGATTTTGAGCACAGGTATGCTGAAGGGATGCCGGGAAAGAGGTATTACCAGGGGCTCTCTTATGTTGATGAGGTTGAGAGCGCATGCATTGAGATGGGCAGGAAGCTTTTTGGTGCTGAGTTTCTTGATGTGAGGCCAATTTCGGGGTGTTTGTCTATTTTGATTTTGCTTTCGTCTTTTGCAAAGCCAGGTGAGAGGTATGTTGCGCCGAGTGTTCCTGCGGGTGCGCACATCAGCCAGGCAGAGTTTGGGGCTGCAGGGGTGCGGGGCCTCGAGGTAAGGCATATGCCGCTGAATGAAGAGGAGATGAACCTGGACATTGACAAAAGCAAAAAGATCATACTTGAGCATAAGCCTAAGCTTGTTAATGCCGGGGGGACGATTTTTCTTTTCCCGCATCCTTTGCGCGAACTTCGGGAGGCTGCTGATGAGGTTGGGGCGGTCTTGACTTATGACGGCTCTCATGTGCTTGGGCTCATTGCAGGGAAGCAGTTCCAGGAT
>JAIWAJ010000205.1:0-2825 GCA_048634435.1 Methanosarcinales archaeon | reverse complement strand
CCGGGAGATATTATGCAATGGACAGGGACACTAACTGGGAGCGCACAAAAAAAGCGTATGATATGCTCGTGAAGGGGAATGGTTTCAGGGCTAAAAGTGCGGCTGAAGGTGTTGAGATGGCTTATCTCCGGGGGGATAAGACTGACTATTATATCCAGCCGACTGTGGTTGTTGATAATCGTGGGGAGCCGATCGGGAAAATAGAGGATGAGGATTCTGTAATATTTTTTAATTTCAGGACTGACAGGACAAGGCAGATTACCAAGGCTTTTGTTTTTAAGAAATTTGATATGTTCAAAAGAGATATAGTTCCAAAAGTCCTGTTTACTACAATGGCAAGATATGACCGGACAATAGACTGCCCTGTGGCTTTTGAAGAGAGTGTTGTCAAGAATAATTTTGGAGAGGTCATATCAAAGCATGGATTGAAACAGATGAGGATCGGTGAAACTGAGAAATACGGGCATGTGACTTATTTTTTTAACTGCCAGGTTGAGGAGCCGAATAAAGGTGAGGAGAGGATACTGATCCCGTCTCCGAAGGTTCCCTCATATGACCAGAAGCCTGAGATGTCTGCTTACGGGGTTGCTGATGCGGCTGTTGAGCAGATTGGAAAGAAAAAGTATGATTTTATTCTTATAAATTTTGCAAACTGCGATCTTGTGGGGCATTCCGGTGTCAGGGAGGCAATCATCAAATGTGTTGAGGTTGTTGATGAATGCACTGCAAAGGTTGTCAAGGCAGGGCTTGAAAATGGTTATGAGGTTATTGTCACTGCGGACCACGGCAGTGCTGAGGACAAGCTTTATCCTGACGGGAATGTGAAGCCTGCGCATTCAACTAATCCTGTGAATTTCATTGTTGTGTCAAATGATGAGAGACTGAAGAAAGTCAGGCTGAAGGATGGGGGGCAGAAGGATGTTGCGCCGACTATGCTTGATATCATGGGGATTGAGAAACCCAAAGAGATGAGCGGGAAGAGTTTGATTTATGATTAAAATTGTGTTCATTGATATGAGCAGGACTTTAGTTAAAGGGAGTGGTTCTAATTCAGGGGCTGATTTTTTGGGAAAAGGTGATACATACAGGCGAATGTATCCCAAGTACAAATCAGGAAAAATGTCTATGGATGAATTATTGACAAAAACTTTTGAGTGCTGGAGGGGGTTGAGGGTTTCTGATCTGGAGAAAGTGTATGAGGAATTTGAATTTAATGAAGGAGTAAAAGAAACTATTATGAAAATCAAAGAGAAAGGAATTAAAACTGCTTTGTTAACTAATATTCCGACACATCTTGGAGAGTTGTTTAAGAGGGAGTTAGATTTTGATTTTATTGGCGGGACTGTGCTTGAGGTTGAAGACGGGATTTTTACAGGGAAAGTTTTGGAATTTCATAATGATAAGGTAAAAGAAGCGATGAAAATTTTAGAGAGGGAGAGAATTTCTTCTTGTGAGGCAATTTCGATTGGGGACGGGAAAGATGATGCAAAGGTCTTTGAAAAAGTAGGGTTCGGGATTGCTTATTGTGGTGATGAATTTGCCCGAAAGTCTGCCAAGTATCAAATAAGTGATTTTAGAGAGCTGATCGGTATTATTGAGGAGGAAACTGCGTCATCTTAGATTACCTCTATTGTGAGTTTGTGTCTTTGCTGATAACGCATAAGGGAGTGCTATTGCTTCTTCTATTGTCATTCATACAGGTTTTCAGGAAGGTACACAGCAGATGCAGGGGCAGTTCAAGTCTTCTACTATTCCAATGTTTATCTCACTATCAGTGCAGTTTTCTGCAAGTGTGTCAACTATTCTTCCTCCTTTAGATTCGCAATCTCCTGAAGTTAAATAATTGATAGTTGGTTTCTCGGCGCTGTCTGCACAGCCTGAAATTACTACTGAGACAAATATTGCGATCAATAATATTTCTTTTTTCATTTATACCACCTTTTTGATTATGTTTTTGTTATGGACTTTAGAGTATAAAAAGAATTTTATTTTGTTTGGTGAAAAGCAAAGAGTGTCCAAAATATTAATCTAGCGGGCTTTTAATCAGTAGGCTCTTGCGAAGTAGACTGTGTGTTTTGCGGGTTTTTTGCAGAAGATGCATGCGCCTGCGCTTTTTGGGTTGTCGTCAAATGGGATTAGGCGCGCGGTTGCGCCTGTTTCGTCTTTTATTTTTTCTTCGCAAGCTCCGCTTTCGCACCAGCCTGCGCAGACCAGTCCTTTGTCTATCTTTTTTGCGAAGTCTTTCATGTCTTTTGCTTCGTATATGCTTTCATCAAGGGATTTTTTTGCTTTGCTGTACATGTCTTTTTGCATTGTGTCCAGTGCTTTTTTTGTCTCGTTCAGGAGGTCTTTTTCTTTTATGAATGATTTTTCGGATGTGTCGCGCCTTACCAGGACGACCTGGTTTTTTTCCATGTCTCTTGGGCCAAGTTCCAGCCTTATAGGGATGCCTTTTAGTTCCCATTCATTGTATTTGAATCCTGCCTTGTATTCTTCGCGGTCATCCAGTATGACTGTGTAGCCGGCTTTTTCCAGCTTTTGTTTTAGCTCTTCTGATTTTTTTATTGTCTGCTTTTTTGTCTTGTCAAATATTATCGGGACTATCACTATTTGTGTCGGGGCGATTTTTGGGGGCAGTACAAGGCCTTTGTCGTCTGAGTGGACCATTATGAGTGCGCCAATCAGGCGCGTCGTGACGCCCCATGATGCCTGCCATGCGTATTTTGTTTTCTCGTCTTTGTCTATGAATTTTATGTCAAATGCTTTTGCGAAGTTCTGGCCGAGATTGTGGGATGTGCCCATCTGGAGCGCTTTTTTGTCTGGCA
>JAIWAJ010000204.1:0-2912 GCA_048634435.1 Methanosarcinales archaeon | reverse complement strand
CAGGGGTGAGAAGATTGTTGAGCATGCCAGGAAGACGGCGCTTGATGAAAAATCCAGGAGACTTCTTAAATGCAGGAAAGAAATTGAAAGCATGAAAAAACCATGTGCGCCCAAGAAGAAGAAGGCTGCCAGTTATATATTGAATGAGATTTGCGGTGGGGGCGATGCTTAAACCAGTTAAGATGAAGAAAGTGAAGGTCATAGCGCCTCTTAAGTGCAGGAATGATGTCTGCCTTAAGCTGCATAAGCTTGGTGCAGCGCATGTAAATGATGTATCCGGGAGAATAACGGATGCTGAGTGGAAGCATCTTGTGACGCAAAAAGTTTGTTTTGAAAATGAAGCCAAGTTCCTGGAATATTCCAGACAGCTTGATGAGATAAACAATGTTTTTTCCATGGTTAATGGAGCGAAAGTGAAGCATTCTTTTTTTCCTAAACCCAGTGCTAAAATTAAAGTGAAGGATTCTTCTCCTGATGAAATTGCTCGGAGGATCAAAGGGCTGCTTGATGATATTGGCCAAAGAGTGCCTGAAATCAGGGAGGAGTTGGCAAAGTGCAGGGAGTCTGGAAAAGAACTTACTGAAAGAAAAAATGTTCTTGAGATGATTTCAGGCATTGACTCAAGACTTGATGAGCTTGGCGGTTCTTCTTATTTTTGCAATATGCTGTTTAAAATAGGCAGCGGCAGGTTTGATGATATCAAGCCAAAACTTGAGTCTGTCAAGAGTATTGTTATTGAGAAGTCTGATTTCAATAATGAGTCGCTTGTGCTTCTGACATACCCGAAGGAGCTTGAGGATGCTGTGTCCGGATGTTTGAGCGGGGCTGATATAGAGAGAGTTGAGATGCCTGCTGTTTCTGGGAAGCCAAAGGAGGAGATTGCGAGGATTGAGAGAGTAATTGAAAAGCTTCGGGATGAAAAGAAGTCTTATCATGAGGAAATCTGTGCAATGAAGAAGAAGTATTTGCAGGATGTTGCTGCGCTGAGGGAGGAAGTTTGTATTATTCTTGACAGGTATTCGCTTCTTTCCAAGTGCGCGGGCACTGAGAGTTCTTTTGTGCTTGAGTTTTTTGTGAGCGCCAGCAAAGAGAAAGAAGTTATCCGGGAATTGAAGGATGTTACCGGGGGGAGGGTGATCATATATTCTGTTGAGCCTCTCAGCGAGGAGCTGCCTCATAAAGTGCCTGTGCTTCTTGATAATCCGCGCTTTCTGAAGGGGTTTGAGGGGCTTGTGAATATGTATTCTGTACCGAAGTATAATGATTTTGACCCTACGGTCTTCATTGCGCCTGCAATGCTGTTTTTTTTCGGGATTATGCTTAATGATGTCGGGTATGGACTGCTTCTTGCGCTTTTGGGGTTTTTGTTTTATACTGCATACAGGAAGGTGCATGTGAGTGCGAGTAATGCAGGGATTATGCTTGTGATGCTTGGTGTGTCTTCTATGTTTTTTGGTGTTGTGAGCGGCGGGTATTTCGGTGATGCTCTTCGCAGGGTAATCCCAGACATTTTTTATCTTATTGACCCGCTTGGTGATGCGCACATTACTGTGTTTGGAGCCAGTGTGGAGAACCCGATCATTGCTGTGCTTGTTTTTTCGCTTGTGGTTGGTATTGTTTACATTAATATCGGATATCTGCTTGGGATTGCTGACTGCGTCAATAAGATGAAGAGTGTGAGACACAAAAAGAGGAAAGTTGTCTTGGGTCTTGAGAATCAGATTGTCGGTCACATTGGGATGATGGTGTTCCAGGTCGGGTTGTTCGGGTTGCTTTTCTGGTGGAAGCTCGGCTGGTTTTCTAGTGTGCCTTACTTTGCGGCGGGTATGGGGGCGGTTCTTGCCCTTGCTCTTTTTATGCTTGCAAAAAGCGGTGGTGTGCAGACGCTTTTCGGGTTTTTTGATGTCACCGGGTTTGTGGGTGATGACCTTTCTTTTATCAGGCTGCTTGCGCTGTGCCTTGCCACTGAGGGGATTGCTAATATTGTCAATATGTTTACAGTGTTTTCATTGGATATCCCGTATGTGGGGATTGCTGCGGGGGCGTTTATTTTTGTTTTCGGGCATGTGTTTAATCTTTTGGTGGGGACTCTTGGGGCCGGGATTCATTCTCTGCGTTTGCAGTATGTTGAGTTTTTTTCGAAGTTCTACGAGGGAGGCGGGGTTGAGTTTGAGCCCTACTCAATCAAAAGGAAGGTTACTGCGGTTGAAAAGTGATTGTTGATAGAGAGGGCAATTAAATAGAAAGGAGGTGAATGAATATGAGTTTTGGGACTTGGGCGGATTCAAAAGTGAAAAAGCTAAGTTGGACAGATATATCGCTGATAAAACTGAGTACTGCTGGTTTTGTTTTGATGGCTGCGAAACTCTGGGAGCCTGTGCTTTGCCTTGAATGGTACTGGTATGGTCTTGTTTTTGTTTTTGCTGCGATAAAGCCAATGTGCAGGATGTTTGGGAAGTGAAGCGCGATATTGCGTGTGAACAGGTGGCGCAGTTTAAAATCCGGCTTCTCCATTGTTTAAAAAAACTATAAATACTGGTACAACCACAGATATCTTATGGTAATTAGTATTGGTATGGCGCTTGCTGCGCTCGCTGCAGGGATTTCAATAGGCATGGCCGGGCTTTCTTCGAGCATTGGCGTTGGTCTTGCTGGTGTGGCAGGAGCAGGGGCTGTTGCGGAGAACCCGAAGCAGTTTCGGACTGCGCTTGTGCTGCAGTCGCTTCCGCAGACGCAGGCAGTTTACGGATTGCTTGGCGGAATTCTGATTATGCTGAGTGTGGGTATGTTTTCATCGCCTCTGAATGATGTGTCCTTAATGACTGGTGTTGCTGTTTTAGGTGTTGCCCTTGCAATTGGAATTACGAGTTTTTCTGCTGTATCACAGGGGGCTATAGCGACTGCGGGTATTT
>JAIWAJ010000203.1:0-2840 GCA_048634435.1 Methanosarcinales archaeon | reverse complement strand
AGAGCGAAATGGCTAAATCCCCAAAAACACCAGAATCTCTCCCTCCGGATTTTGCAGATTTAGCCATTTCGCTCTTATAGCTCTTTCCAGCACCATTCTGAACCTGCCTGTAATCATCAGTCCCTACACTCCGTTTAGTTTCAAAGGATGCCCCCTGGCTTTCACGACCTCCTCTTTCCTGCGAAAGACCAGAACACCCTCCATTCAACTCTACAGCCTCAACCCTATGATTTTGAATCCGCTCAATACTGCCCTTCCTTTCACAGGATTCCGCATCCACGATATCTTTACGACCCCCCGAAGTATCGCAAATAGCATCCACAATCAAATTAACTATCTTAATAAACATCCATCACACCATCTTAGGAATACCTAACATTCACTCGAAAAAGTATAACATTAATCATAATCACCATCTAAACAAACCCAAGCAAAAGCCCGCCCTGGTACACAACAACTGCGCAGACCCACGCAACAACACTGGTATACCCCACAACAAACAAAGCCCACTTCCACGAATTAGTCTCTCTTTTAATCGCCGCAACAACAGCCATGCACGGCACATAAAGAAGCACCATGACAATAAAAGCAGCAGCACTAAGCGGCGTAAAATGAGAATGAATAGCATCACTCAACCCCACATCCTCAACACCATAAAGCGTCCCGAAAGTCCCGACAACAACCTCCTTTGCAGCAAACCCGAACATCAGCGCCACCGCAGACTGCCAGTCCCCAAAGCCACACGGCTCAAACACAGGCGCAATAAGCCCCCCAGCCTGCCCAATCACACTCTCCTGCGACGCATACTCAACACCCCACGGCATGCTTGCAAGAAACCATATAACAACCACAATCGCAAAAATCACAGTACCTGCCTTGCGCACAAACAAGCTGCCCCTCTCCCACGTATGAATAAGCGCACCCTTGAGAGTCGGCCACCTGTACGGCGGAAGCTCCATAACCAAAGGCGAAGAAAGCCCCCGAAACATCGTATTCTTAAAAAGCATGCCACTAAGAATAGCAACAAAAATCCCGAAAAGATAGATCAGGAATATAATAGTCCCCTGGTGGGCACTAAAAAAAGCGCCAACAAACAGCACATACACAGGCAGCCTTGCAGAGCACGACATAAACGGGTTAATCAGTATAGTAAGAATCCTGTCCTTCTCATTCTCAAGAGTCCTTGTCGCCATGACAGCAGGCACATTGCACCCAAACCCTATAATCATCGGAATAAACGACTTCCCGTGAAGCCCGACCTTATGCATGACCTTATCCATGATAAACGCTGCACGTGCCATATATCCCGAATCCTCCATAATCGCAATCATCATAAACAAAAGAAAAATATTCGGCACAAAAATAAGAACAGAGCCGATACCGCCGATAACCCCGTCAACCACAAGCGAACTCACCCATGCAGGCCCCCCGGAACCATCAATAAAAGCGCCAGCATTATCCGCAAGCCACCCGAAACCCATATCAATGGCATCCATAAACGGCGCACCCACACTAAAAGTCACATGAAACATACTCCACATCAGTGCAAGAAAAATCGGAATCCCAAGCACCCGATGCATAACAACCTTATCAACATTCTCAGAAGTGCTCAGCCTGTTAACCTCTTCTTTCACAACCGCCTCCTTAACCACTCCCCCGATAAAACCATAACGCGCATCAGCAACCGATGAGTCCACATCCTCGCCAAAAACATCAAAAAGATGCTTTCTCTTCCTGGATGCCTCATCAACAGCCTCCTTGCCTCCCTCAATCTTCCTGACTTTCTCAACAACCTGGCTGTCATTCTCAAGCAGCTTAATTGCGACCCACTTAGGCCTGTAATTCAGAGGCAGCTTAATCGCCTCAAGCAGAGCTGCAATTTCATCTGAATGCTCCTCAATCTCTTTTCCATAAGTAATCAGCGGCTTATGCAGCTCCCTTTCCTCAGCCATTCCTACAACTTCATCCATCAGCTCATCGACGCCGGTTTTCTCATTTGCCTCAATCTTGACAACAGGAACCCCTAATAAATGGCTCATCTTCGCATCATCAATAGATATGCCCTTCTTCATAGCCATTTTCCCCATATTAAGCGCAACAACCACATTAGCCCCAAGCTCAATCAGCTGCACAGTAAGATACAGATTCCTCTCGATATTGCACGAATCAACAATATGGACAACAACATCCGGGTGCTCATCGACAATATAGTCTCTTGCGACAATCTCCTCAATCGAATAAGCAGTCAGGCTGTAAGTCCCCGGCAGGTCAACAATTTCAACATCGTGCCCCTTATACTTCACACTTCCTTCCTTCTTCTCAACAGTCTTTCCCGGCCAGTTCCCGACATGCTGGTGTGTACCTGTCAGCGTATTGAACAGCGTAGTCTTCCCCACATTCGGGTTTCCCGCAAGAACAATTCTAAGTTTCCTGTCCATCATCACTCCACCATAATCTTCATAGCCTGCCCTCTCCCGACCACAATCCTCGAATCGAGAACCTTTAGAATAACAGGCCCGCAAACGTCATTCTTGGAAACAAGAACCTCAGTACCCTCATAAAGCCCAAGTTCACTAAGTCTTTTTTTCATCCTCTCACCAGACACAATATCCTTAATTTTGACAACACTGCCCTCAGATGCCATAGAAAGCACCATACTCATTCAATCACCTCAACAAGTATCATTGCCGCTTCCTCTTTTCTCAGGCTAAGATTATATCCCCTGACCTTAACATCAATCGGGTCGCCAAGAGGCGCAACCTTCACAACCTCAATCATTTCACTCTTGGTCACACCCATTTCAAGAAGTCTCCTGAAAACCGCACCGGAACCAGTTATCC
>JAIWAJ010000202.1:0-2922 GCA_048634435.1 Methanosarcinales archaeon | reverse complement strand
GAGACATTAGCAATGTTATGTATCCCTATGGGCCGTAGAGAATATAGAGAGTATATAGATATACCTGAAATAATCAGTGAAATGCAAAGATTCTGAGGGACTGTTTTCTTGTTCCCTGTCTTTTCTTTTTTTTTGTTTGGGGGATATATCATTATTTGATATGTGTGAGGTGCTTTGTTGTGTTTTACTATATTTTACTATAGTTTTGCTGTCTTTGATGTGTTTTGATATATTTTGATGCGCTTTGATCTGTTTTGATGGTTGTGCGCATTATGAGGCAAAAAGAAGAGTTTAAAAGTTTTTGTCTGCTAATTAATGATAAGGGATGATAAGGCATAGATGGTAAGATGCGCTTTGTGCGCTAAGGTGACGTAATGCTTGTTGAGATGGCACGGGATACGGAAGTGTTTGGCTCTGTGAAGATCCATGAGTTGCAGCGCGTGCTGAAGTTTGATTCAGGTGATTTTGAGAACCCGAGGGTGTGCAATGTTTCTTTCGAGAGCATACGGGATGTTTTGAAGCGCATGGCAATCATCATACCTGTGAAAAATGAGAATATGCATCTCCTGGATGGGGTTTTGAGGGCGATCCCGTTTCACTGCTCTGTTATTCTTGTGTCTAACAGTGACAGGGACACGCATGACGTCTATAAGATTGAGACTGATGCTGTGACGAATATCCATGAGCTTACACAGCAGGAGATACTCTGCATACACCAGAAAGATCCTGCGCTAGGGGATGCTTTTCATAAGGCCGGGTATGATTCTATTCTTGATAAGAAGGGGCTTGTGAGAGACGGCAAATCCGAGGGGATGATTGCCGGGATGATGCTTGCAAAATCAATTGGAAAAGATTTTATGGGGTTTATTGATGCTGATAATTATATCCCGGGGTCTGTGCGCGAGTATATACTGGATTTTGCCGGCGGGCTGTGCATGTCGAAGTCTCCGTATTCTATGGTGAGGCTTCACTGGAAATATAAGCCGAAGGTTGTGGAGGATAAATTCTATTTTAAAAAATGGGGGCGGGTTAGTGAAACTACAAACAAGTTTCTCAACCTTCTGCTTTCAGAGCACACGGGATTTGAAACCGGAGTTATTGTGACCGGGAACTCCGGGGAGCATGCGCTGACTACAAAGCTTGCGGATATCATGACTTATTCCAGCGGGTATTCTGTTGAGCCGTATCATTATGTTTATCTGTTTGAGAATTTCGGGCCGGATGCGGAAAATACTGTAAACCCGGATGCTGTGACTGCCGGTGTTGAGGTATTCCAGATAGAAACACTGAACCCGCACCTGCATGAGGAAAAAGGGAGGGCGCATATCAGGAAAATGCTTGCCGGGTCTCTCAGCACAGTCTATTACAGCAAGCTATCCAATGACGGCATCAGGGAGAAAATCGTTGAAGAAATAAAGGATCTGCAGAAAAGCTGCAGGAAGCCAAAAGAAAATGCCCGGATGCCCCCTATTGGCGGCATTGATGTGGGTAAATTCATGAAAGGGCTTCAAAAGGATTCAAAAACGTATTTGAGACACAAGCAAGGAGAGATTGGCGGGGAAGCAAAACATGAAAAGAGTAGTTTACACTGACCTTGACGGCACTCTTTTGGATTTTTCTGATTATTCTTATGATACTGCGCTTCCTGTTTTGAAAATTCTGAAAAAGAAGAATGTCCCGGTTGTGTTCTGCACTGCAAAAACAGTGTCTGAGAACAGGTATTATCAAAAGAAGACTGGGATAAATGATCCTTTTATTGTGGAGAACGGGGGGGCTATTTTTATCCCGAATGATTATTTTTCATTTAGTTTTGAATGCAGGAAAGCTGGTGATTATTGCGTTATCGAGCTTGGGTCGTCGTATGATAAGTTGAGAAGGGCATTGAAAGAGATTAGAGATGAGACCGGATTCAGGATAAAGGGGTTCGGGGATATGAGTGTGAGAGAAGTTGCTCTTGATACGCGCCTGAGCATAGAGATGGCAAAGCTTGCAAAAGAGAAACAATACAATGAGAGCTTTATTTTTGATGAGGCTAAGGAAAAAGAGGGGATATTGTTTAGAAAGATCAGGGAGAAGGGATTTTCTGTGACTCACGGGGGAAGGTATTACAATATCCACGGGAAAGATGCTTCCAAGGGGAAGGCTGTCAGGATTCTTAGCGGGCTTTTTGAGAGGGAATTCGGGAAAGTTGAGACTGTCGGTGTCGGGGACAGCAGAAATGATATATCTATGCTTAAGGCAGTCAGTCTGCCCGCTGTTGTGAAGAATAATAAAGGGGGATGGGTTGATGCTGTTGTTGTGAATCTTTACAGGGCAAATGGAGAGGGACCAAAGGGATGGGTAGAGGTAATGGATAAGTTTATAATCAACAAAGACTGAGTGAGATGTATGGCTGAGAAGAAGATAGAGGGGAAAGAGAGGATTTTTCTTGTTCCGCATACGCATTATGATGCGATCTGGGTTTTTACTAAAGAGGATTATTTTCATATCAATATCACGTTTATCCTGAAGAATGTGGTTGAGCTTCTTGAAAAAACTAAAGACTACAAATTCATGATTGAGCAGACTTTTTTGCTTGAGGAAGTGGAAAGAGAGTATCCTGAGCTGTTTTTGAAGATCGCGAAATATATAAAGGAAGGCAGGATAGAGATTGCAAACGGCGAGTACCTGATGGCAGATACCATGATACCCTCTGGTGAGACGCTTGTGAGGGAGATTCTTGCCGGCAAGAAGTATGTTAAGGAGAAGTTCGGGGTGGATGTTCCTGTTATGTGGCAGGCGGACAGTTTCGGGCTTAATGCGCAGCTTCCGCAGATATACAAAAAATGCGGGTATAAGCATGTTGCGTTCAGGAGAGGGGCGCCGATACGCAAGCCTTCTGAATTTTTGTGGGAAGGGCTTGACAGGACACGGATTCTTTCG
>JAIWAJ010000201.1:0-2924 GCA_048634435.1 Methanosarcinales archaeon | reverse complement strand
TCAAGCACCACAGCAAAGCGGTACAGGAGTATCAGTGCTGTTATTATAGGGATAGCTAGAATAAACTGGAGGGCAATATATTCCAGCACGATGTTCAACTTCAGGGCATAACCTATAATTATTGTTAAAACTGCCACGCCTGATGTTAGTGATATAATCAGGGTGGTAACTTTTCTCTTGTTTTTCATTATATCCTTAAAGAAGTTGGAGAAGACCTCAGGTTTTCTGAAGGCAAGGACTGCTGAATATGCGATTGAATATATCCCGCCGACTATGAATGTATTTAGAAGAAAGACAAGAGGATATATTTCTTTCATTGCAGTGATATTGAAGAACGATAATGGCTGCGCTATCAAAAAACCGACTGCTGCAAGCAGCAGTACATCTGCTTCCCCCCACTGGCCTGTGTAGTACAGCATATATCCGAGAGCAAGATAGATTGCGCCTATTGTGAGCGCGTATATCAGCCCATGGAATGAGCCCAAAAGTATGCTGTTTGCGATGTGGAGTATAAGGCCTACACTGACCATTGAGAGGGGTATGATGTCAGGGATCTCTGTTGTCTTGAGGTCAATCCAGCCGCCCGCTGCTGTGCCGATGAGCGCGGCAGCCAGAAAGAGGACTTCAATGAGCATACATGTGTTTTAGTAAGTCAGCTATTTATATCTTGAGTGTTGTTTTTGCTCAAATTCTAATGCCCTGGAACCTCCCGACTGCATCGCCCTGCCAAAATGTTCAAAGCTCTTCGGATTTTCGGAGCGCATGCATACGATTGCTGCTTTATGATCATAACCTGGTTACCCTGGTCTTGTGTAATATTTACGTATATATATATACTATCCCGCGCAGATAAAATGATATGCGCTACAAAGCTATGAGCAGGAGTATTTTTGTAGTTATCATAACTGTTGTTTTAGTGGCATTTGGACTAAACGTGATAATTATCACGTGTGCGAACGTGACTTATTTTTCGCGCATGACAGAGGACATTATAAGTTCTGCATACGAAATGGCCAAAGAAGCGCGAAGCAGTCTCGGATTTGGGTTTGAGGAAAATACAGCAGATAGAACTGCTTCTGAAACAGGGATAAATGAACCTGGAAGTGAAGAATCTACCAAACGGCTGGTTTATGACGATAGTGTTGCCGCGGTTGAAGGAAGCGCATACTGGGTGGACGAACAGACAGGCATAGTTGCAATAGACCCGACAGAGCTTGGCGGCACAGTCACTGCACTGCACCAGATATCTATTGAGAGCATCGGGTTTGGATACATGGATTACAACTCTTTTGTGCTGGTGCCCCATGACAGTGTGCCATCCATAGTCCTGATATTCAGCAAGGGAAGTGTGCAGTCTAACCTTTACATGGATGATGATGCCAGAGAACTGCTTTATGCTGAAGACAGCAGGATTGAAATTGTCGGGATGGCTTCCATGAGAGTGGACAAATCCGATATAAAGAAACTTGAAAACATGGCATTGTATGTGATTGAAGTCAAAGACAATAGAGGCAGGACGAACCTGGAAAATGCGCTTGAGAGCGAACTTGCGACAGGCAAAAAAGTAGTATATCCATTAATTTCAGGCAGCAGGTCAAAAATAGAGGGATCCTCTGTGACTGTCAAAAAATATAAGAACATCGGTTTTTTTGATATTAGGAGCATCAATGACTTTTTGTTGTGGCTCAACCTGAAGTTCAGCATGAATCTGAATAACAAAGAGAAGAAGATATTGCAGGAGGGTATTCTTGCAACGCTTGAAGAGACTGTTGCAAAAGCAGGGAACGCCCAGGCAAGTGTTAGCCTGCCACCCCGCTAATATAGCCATCCGGCAAATATTACTTCTTTTTCATTCCAGCTACTTTCTGCCTTTTACGCTTTTTCGGACCTTTATTTACTACCATTTGTATTCCCTCCTGTTGTTTTTATCTCAGAACATGCTTTTTTCTCGCATCAAGTGTATCATCCTGCGCAATCCATTTTTTGAACTGCCGTGTTCTCATCTCTATTTTGTGCGCTGCCGCCTCTGCTTTTGTTTTTGCATCAAGCGCATCTTTTCCCATCGCGAGCATAATTCCCAGTCTCCTGTGCACATCTTTTGGGTTCTTCGGGTCATAGGGGATGTTTGGCTTGCCGAAGAGGTAGATGTTTGTGCCTGGCGTGTTTCCGGCATTCCATATACCGCTGAATTCAGGGTCCCAGCCGCCGCATCCGGCTTTGATGACGTGCGAGGATGCAGGCATAAGCGGGTCTATTACCCTGTAGCCATCCTCATTGATTCTCGTGGGTATGGGCAGTCCTGTAATTGCGCGAAGGTGAAGCGCCCCTTCATTCATGCCAATCATGTGGGACATGAATGTCACCATGCCTGTATCATGCGGGCGCGGGGAACACTCGTTGCCCAGTACTTCCACTTTCCCGTCCCTTGCCCTTACGAAAAGCTCGACGCCAAAAATGCCAAGACCGCCGAGGGCGCCGGTGATTTTCCCTGCCGCGTCATATATCTTCTTCTCAGCTTTTTTCGCAAGATCCTCGTCAGGCTTGAATTTCGTACCGATATCCTCCGGCTTCCACGGGAGGTATTCGCTGGCATCCGGGCTTTGCCATGATGCATGGTAATCCCCGTCAAGCTGGTAGTGCCCGATAGGTCTTGGAAAGGATGTGACTATTTTCCCGTTTTCATCAAGATGCCTCACAGCAAGTTCTGTGACTTCTGTATCAAAGTCAATGTATTCCTCAATTATTGCTCTTGTACCTGAGCCTCTTGCGCCTTTGATTGCAGCTAGCCTTGCAGGCTCGACATCGCCTTTTGAATGGATAGAGTATGAGCCGTGTCCAGACGAGCTCATGATTGCCTTGCTGATGCATGGGTAGCCTATCTTTTCAACCGCATCCCTGAATGCAGCCGGGTCATCGGTGTCGAC
>JAIWAJ010000200.1:0-2931 GCA_048634435.1 Methanosarcinales archaeon | reverse complement strand
TGAATGTGTAATTATGTCCCCATCCGGCCTGTCCTGTATCAACAGATGTCTGCCTTGTCTGAGGAGTCTCGCCAATCCGAAACGTGTTCTCTGCAAATACTGTTGCGCTCTGATAGTATGCTTTTGTAGAATTCATGGTTGTGTTATGCAGTCCAAGGTTCTTGCCCGCTGTACTCCATGTACAGTTGTACGTGCCGTTCGCAAAGTCATCAAAAGATGAGCAGGTTGCGTCATTTGCGCCTTCAATATCAAATAAAATGCTTGAAGCTCCAGAGATATATAGGCCTGTTGTGGATGTGCAGTCGTCACTGACTGTGCCATACAATACCACATCAATTCCTTGCTGATACAATTCTGAATTCAGGGGGGTATCAACAGTATTTGACATCGTGCCGTTTATTCCAAGCCCATAAAATGTGGAATTTGTGTCAACATAACAGGCTTCTCCTGCAATACCGACTTTCCAGTCCTGATATCCTGTAAGATACATGGGAGATGAACAGCCGGGGTTAAATTCCTCGAGGATGTAACCTGAAAAGTCTGTTGGTATCAAAGGAGAATTCCTCCACGTGCCGCTGCCAGTGCCGTTTGTTGTAATCCATAGATATCCATCATTATTTGCCGTCAATGGGCTACCAGTATAATTGTCAATTGCCTGCACACTCAATGTTGTTTCGTTTGTGCCAACCCTGCTGACATTTGTGTTGTTGCCTTGGCTGTGTATGAAGTACAGACCTCTTTGAGTAACATTAAACTCATATAATGGCTCTTCATCGCCCTGGTCATCAGAGTCTGTCCCGTTGAACTTCCAGTACCATGTATCAACATCGTTGCATTCATCATACAGTCTTGTAAATGTCTTTGTTGTGTTGATGCAGTCTGTGCATGTCTGCCAGCTTACAAGAGTCCACGGACCTGTTGACGAGCCCTTTGATTCCCATAAGGTCACATTCACTGTGTCATCATCATCCGTAACATTCACAGTGAATGTTATCCTTGACTTTGCAACATCAGCACCCCATGGAACCGTAGGCTTATCCGCAGAAGCAGCTGAAAGGACAGGATTTATCTGGTGGAAAAATGCGTTGGTATTTAAAGTTGATTTGGAGTTGAAATACATCCTGCTTAAGTCTGCTGTTATGTTGTACCATCCGCCTGGCGCCCCTGTAACATTCCATGTGCAGTTATAGTATCCTGTTGTCTCATTGATGACAGTACAGGTATCTGAATATGCATCGTGGCTTATGTTGAAATAAACGATAGTATCATTCAGGGTATCTAAAACACTGCACTCTTCTGTTGTGTTTATCCTTACAGAAACATTTTGCCCTTCAAAGAAATCCTGTCCTGATGGAGATACCAAAGTGTCGTTTATGTCGCCGATAACATATACTGTCAGCGGCGGGGTGTAGTTGGCAGCATAATAGCATGTGTCTGTCTCTATTATCCCTCCAGTCCAGTTCTGAGGCCCTACAGAATACTTTGGCGAGCAGGACGGCTTGAAAACATAATTCAGGTGCCCACTTGTGTTTGTGTGGTTGAAATAGCCGCTGTTGTAGTATGAGTCATTGTATGTTGCCCAAAGGGTGCCGTTTCTTCCTGCAGGAAGATATGGGTTTGTCACGTTTATTGCATCAAATACCTGTAGGATAAGGCGGGTCGTACCGGGTGTAGACCGATTCACATATGTTGCATTCCCGCCGCCTGTAGAATATGAGATGGTCACATTATCTTTTTGGACAGTAAAGTTTTCTTCCGGAATAACGGTTTTATTCATGCCATCTGTTGCATTGAACTTGAAATACCACATCTGCTGGTCTGTGCAGGAAAACCCTTCATAGCTGAAATTAAGCTCATTCCATCCATTACAGGCAGTGCAGTTCTTGGAATCATGATATGTCCAGCTTACATTGTCAGGTGAAATCCAGAAACTGACATTAACATTGTCATAATCCTTGTCATAAACCTCTACTGAAAAATTGAATACCCCTCCCCAGCCCCAGGGGTTCTGCAGTATGGAGCTATTCGTAAGGTTAGCAGGATTGTTTATTGGCGGGATGACCCTGAATGAGTCAACCCGGGTGGTTGTGCCGTTATTATAATATCCAACCCCGTATGCAAGCACGATTACATCATACCTGCCGACACCTAATGAGGTCGTGTTCCACTCGCACGAATAATTCCCATTGCCAAGCTCAGCTATATTCGTGCAGTAATCAATAGTGCTTTCATCAGTATTGTTCAGTGTGATATTGAATGAAACGCCGGTTATGCTTGCATTGCATTCGTCCGGAACTGTTATGTTTATTGTGACGTTCTCAGCACCATTCTGGTATTCCTGTAAGTTTACCGGAATCGTAACATTCGGCCTCAGGTCTCCCTGCAGATAAACTGTAAAGTTTTCTGAAAGTGCATTTGAATAGCAGGTGTCCCCGGAAGTGTATGTTCTCCACTTCTGCTCCCCGACAGAATATGAGCAGTCAGGCAGGAAGTAAAAGTTTGCATACCCTGTTGAGTTTGTCTGGTTGGATACAAAGGTAGTGAAATTGGCATCATTGTCTGTTGTTGCATTCAGGTACAATGTTGCCTGCGGGCTTGCAGCAAGCATATTTCGCTCAGTGTCGTTCACACTGTGCGCAAGAAGTGTTGCTGCAGGCACTAGCGTGTCGGAACGATTCACATACGATGCGTTTCCAACTTCATCCTGCCCCAGAAGAACTGTGTCTTTTGAAAGAGTGTAATCAACAGCGCCTGTTGACGAATCCCCTCCATCGTTTACATCTGTTGCATTGAACTTGAAGAACCATGTGCTTATGTCTGTGCATGTATAATTCTGAAACACATCTACCTGTGTGTTTGAAGGTGACGAAACAATAGTGTTGTTTGCGATGCTGTATGGCCCACCGCTTGCCCCCTTGCTGTGCCATAATG
>JAIWAJ010000199.1:0-2942 GCA_048634435.1 Methanosarcinales archaeon | reverse complement strand
TGAGCATGTTGTTGTTAGTAATTCTGGTACTGCCAGTGACCCAATTGTGTTTGAAGGGTATAACAGTGTGCCGGTTATTGATGGGCAGGACAGGACAGGGAATGGAATATATGTCAGATCAAAAAATTATATTGAAATTAAAAACATCGAGGTAACGCGATATGAGTTTGGTGTTCGTTTGGAACATTCAGATTACATAACATTAGATAGTATTATTGTAACCAATATAGGAGGAAGCGGATATAATGGGTGGGGAATTTATTTACATCGTTCTGATTACAATAAAATACAGAGTTGCAGTGTAACTGATGCCAGAGCAGTAAACTTTCAACTCAAATTTTCAAATCATAATCTTCTTGAAAATTGCAAGGCGTATGGAATAGAGGATGGCAATGCTGTTGATTATTATATAGTTATTCAATATTCGCATGATAACATAGTGCGAGATTGTTATACGGAAAATATGCATCAAAACACACAAGCGCATGCTGGTCATGGCATCGGGATTAAAGATGATTACAACAACGGATATCAAAGTCCGCACAGCTACAACAATAAAATTATTAATTGCGAAACGCATGGACATGGAGAACACTTTTATGTCGCGCACAAAGTTTATAACAACGAGTTCATAGATTGCACCGCCTACAATGACAATTTAATCTCTTATTATTACGCCAAAGCGTTTCGCGCTAGAGACGGCGCTTATGATAATAAATTTACGAATTGCAGATCTGTAGGAGTGAGATATGGGGTTATGTTTGATGATACGGTTGAAGCTACGGATGAGGGAACACAAACCGCTTCTGGCAATGAATTCACAAATTGTATCTTTGAGGATTGTTGGGGCTCCAGTATGTATTTATCAAATGCAAAGAATAATATATTCACAAATTGTGTTGTCGCAGATTCGCCAGCGCTTTTTGCCGGTTACAACCAAAATGGCAATGTGTTTAAAAACAGCATCATATATGATGTCACAAACTTGGGAATTGGCGGCGTTAGTATGACTTACTCTAATTTCTATGATGGGTTTTCTGCTCCGTCCGGAACTGGAAATATTGATGTTGACCCAGAATTCGCAGATCCCGCGAATGGTGATTACCATCTCAAATCCAAATACGGAAGATGGGGCGGCGCTACGTGGGTTATTGATGCAGTGCAATCGCCTGCAATAGATGCCGGTGATCCGTCATCTGATTATTCTGATGAACCGGAAGACAATGGCAACAGGATAAATATGGGGGCTTATGGCGGGACTGATGAAGCAAGCAAAACTGCTTAATTGACTGTTGACCTGCCTGTCTGAAGAATAATGTAGCGGATCGATTTCAACGGTTTAGGGTTCTTGCTTCAATGCTCTCAATAGGGCTTTATATACCGCTATTATACGGATTTTTTCTTAACAAGGCAGATATTTCAGCACACAGCTTCCTACCTATATATACCCCCTCGCACAACTTTTTATAATGGGCGCAGAAGAGGCCACCGGAACCACTGGAAAGCTGGTAATATTTATCGTTGTTGTTGCTATTTCTGCAAGTCTGGTGTATCTTTGGTATGCAGACGAAGGCTTTAGGGAAACTGTAGAGTATGTTTACGACAAAATAAGAGTCCTGTTCGGTTTTGATGAGTCTGATGACAGCAAGACAGCGATGGACTCAACAAAGACTCTTGCGTGCGCTATTGATGTTACTGCATATTGGTCCAGCCAGGACAGCAACGCTCTTGGCACACGGCTTCTGAACATAGAAGATGATCCGGACAACAGCTATAGCATATTTCAAGACGTTGATGACAACTGGTTTGCATCCTGCGTCGGTGACCAGTCCGGCTGGGGCATTTTCACCCCGACATTTAGTGCAATAACGACAAACTCCGGCGGGATTCTCGGGAAGCTGTCAGAGTGGTCCGGCGGTGATGATAAAGCCACAGGAAGGTTGTTTGGCTCATGGGATGGCCCTGAAACGTGTGACGACCCAAAGGGCTTTGACATGTGCACAAAAGACAATCCAGACAATGCTCATGTGTGCAGTGATGGTATTGAAAATGCTATTTGCTGCGAGCAGGATGCGGCCGTGGGTTGGCCCCCTACTGTTGATAACTTCTACTGCTGCGATAACGGCTATAAAAAGGCATCTACCTCTAACACGTGCGTGAAGATGAGCGATGCTGAGTTAGAAAAGGAAGCAGACCAAATAGTTGCAGACAACGCCGGCACAGCAATGAGGTTTGGGAAAACGGCTGTGGTTTGCGAAAAAACCATAACTGCCGGAGATTTTGTAACACCTGGTGAATCATGTAATATCCTGCTTGAACAAAAATGCGGTACTGATGGAAATATTTACAGTTGCACCGGCGCTCTCATACGAGATTATGACCTCCAAGAAGACTGTGGCGGAATTGGCTGCACCTATCTTGGAATCAATCCAATCTGTGCGGCTCATGATGCTTTGAAATTACAGTGCACAGTAAAGGCGTTTGAGCTGCCACAGAAAATAAGCGATGGGACGGCCGCCGGAAAATACATACTTGGGCGAGGGCATCCCGAATACCTCACATACTTTGAAAGATTCCCGCGAACAGAACAGGAATCGTGGGCACAATATACAGACTCTGATATGGTAAGCATGTTCGTAATGTCATTCATTGCAGTATATACTATGAAAGATTTTGGAGGCCAGGTTCATGCATCTTCTGCCGGAAGATTGATTGACTTCACAGTTAATACTGCAGCCAAACCCGTAAGATATATCCGACAAACGCGTACATTCCGGTGGTCAAGATACGTCCTTGAAGGCACATGGCAAAAAACAGGTGCAAGTAAGCTTTTTGGAGTAGCATATGCTATACCAAAATCAATTGTGGGCGTGTACAAAGGCATGGTCACAATACCAACAGATATAACCATGGGTGCTCTGGGCAAAGGCTCGAAATACCTC
>JAIWAJ010000198.1:0-2958 GCA_048634435.1 Methanosarcinales archaeon | reverse complement strand
TCTCACAAGCGATGCCCAGATATATCTTGAGGACAGCTTTGTCTCGCCGTCTTCAGCCAGCTGGGGCGGGGGAAACTTCACATTCAATGTATCTGTCAATACAACAGGATTAAACAATGTTACAGTATTTCTCTGGACCGGGCCGAGTGCAGCAGGCCCCTGGTCATCAAGAGGCCAGCAAAATTATACAATACCTCCGGGAGATTGGCAGAACCTGACATTTAGCCAGAATTTCGGCTGCACTGATTATGGGACAAATTATTTCTTCTTCAATGCCACGAACTACAATGGAACAACCAAAACCACATCATTGCAGACATTCACTGTTGACAAAGAAAAAGTCAATTACATCTACAATGCTTCAACAACAGGACAAGGTGTTATATCTAACAGGCGGGGAAGCCAGGCAAGCCTCATGAATTTCATAGTGCAGGATGCTAATGGCACCTACCTGAGCGGCTTTCCGATAAAGTTTTCCGTAACATACAACAACAACACCCAGACCGGCTGGTACAGTGATGACAACTATGTTGTGCTTACCAACAGCTCGGCATATGCAAACCTTTACTATGACGCAACATGTTCTAACGAATATGCAGGCGCACCGAAGTTCGCAGTTGGTGAACAGCAGTGGAAGATAGAAGTAAATGATTCTGCTTTGTCCTGCTATCAGCAGAACGACTCATACACAAGCAATATGCAGAAAAATACTTTTGTCCGGGGCGACATAAATCTGGATTTTCAGAAGCCTGATGAAAACCTCAACGCCACAAACCCGACACAAAAAGACCAGATAAACTTTCTGGGGGCAACAACAGACGACTGCGGAGATCCCCTGACTGCAAATACACGGTATTTTGCAAACCACTCAACCGATGATTTTGAGTGCGACCCGGTTACGCAGGTCGGTGCAAACGCATTTAATTGCGATTGGCAGACAAACATATCAACTCCTGAAGGATACTACAACACGACAATGATAGCAAACGCGTCTTACTACTACACAAACTCAACGTCAAATTCCGTGGCAGGTGACCTTGGCCTGTTTTATCTTTTCCCTGTATACACTTTATATGAGCCGTCAATTTTACCAACAAATCATGGGTGGGGTTACCGCAACTGGAACTTCAGTGTCTCGGCAAGCAGTGGTGACGACGACCCATACGATGTGGATGTCCTTATTGCATCCGGATCCCCGACAGGGTTTACTGAGTGCAACGATTGCGTTAATCAGACAGCCATAACATGCGTTGCTCCAGATTGCCTCAACACAACAATGAACTGGTTCAAGAACTTTACTTATCAGGACGTGGGCGCATGGTTCTACAAGTTCGGGCTGAATACCGAGGAGACCTCCGGCTTTGACACATTTACGCTTCTGAAGGACAATGTCAGTGTATCGTATCGCGCAGGAAACGAGAGCAACCCGACAACAAGTGTGCCTGTGAATTTCTCTGTAAGAGTGTACGACTTCATAGCAGGTACCTATAACCTGAGCCCGTCAGCAGAAGTTCATTTTGAGCTCCTCCATGACAATTATGATGGTGATGTAAAGGAATTCGGGATAGCGTATACAGATTCGGACGGCAATGCAACATACGAGTTTTTGCCAACATGCTCTTATGTCCCCGGAGCCCAGCTTTGGCGCGCATACGTGTCTGATGCATATCCCGGGTCAGGGGCATACTACAAAAATTACAGCACAGAAAACTTTACAACAACACTTACCCTTACGGGTTGCGCAGCCACACCAACAATAGAGGAATATAACTCGCCGAACGAGACATTCCAGTATAACAACATCACGATAAAGGTTGACATAAAGAGTTATGTTGCTGATTCAAATGATGTATATGCAGAGTTGATTGCCCCTGTAGCATGGGATGTTGACGGAAGGATAAGGTCTATTGGAACAATCACAGAGACAGATACAAAAACGGTTTACTGGCTTGTCAACGCCACAACATATGGCGTCTCAAATGTCACAATAAAAGTCAACAATTCAGAGGGTATAGAGGACACTGAAAGCATTGATATCACAGTATATGAGTATTTTTCTGCTTCTGCTGTGAACACACCGATGACAATTCCTGCAGGAGAGAATGGCACAGTTGCCTTCAACTGCATTGACGGCATGTACCGGAGTGCAAAATATAAGCTTGACATGAACTCAACTCTTGGAACAAACATTCGCGTATATACATACAACCATACGTCGTTCATAGATGTTAGAAACTACATTTCTGTTACAGGCATCAGGAATGAGTCAATAGAGCTTCTGCGCTCGCAGATGACGCCGAACGGAACCGGAATGTGCCTTCTTCGAATAGAGAACACAGGCCAGAATCCTATAGACATAGACGCAGCATTACTTGATGCAACATATCTTACAAGAAGGGCAGATATTGTTGACGTTGTTCCGTTAATTTCAGACTATGTCACACACAGTATGGACGAGAATGATGATTCTTTAGAAATCAATGTAAGTGTCTTTAATTCATACACATCATCACTTGATGCAACGCTTTGGCTGAACATAACAGATGAAAATGATGCTGTTGTCAATTATTCTACACGGAATGTGCTTTTTTCAGCACAGGCTATCTCCGTAGAATCTTTTGACAACATAAACACAAGCACATGGAGCAACGGAACCTACACAATAAAAGCGAGCATGAATTATTCCGGAAACTCAAGCTACATGGAAAAAGAGATTATCGTCGACACGCTTCAGCATGAGGCAAGAACAATACAGTATGTCTGCCCAACAACAACAGAGGACGTTTCGGTTGTATTCATTCACAATTACAGGGACGATGTATCCTATAACATCACGCTTGAGGCTCCGGTCGGATGGCAGGCACTGCCGTCAGAGGTTCTAATCAAGGCAAACACAACAGGGCGCAAGACAGCGGCATTCAATATCACATCTCCTGCGGCAGGAGATAATGCGACAAT
>JAIWAJ010000197.1:0-2978 GCA_048634435.1 Methanosarcinales archaeon | reverse complement strand
ACGAAGTTTCCCTCTCATTGGTACTGCTCTCCCTCTTCGGCATGTTCATAGGGAGCCTGACATACTACTTCATATCCGAAAAATACGAAAAAAGAATCACCAAGATAAAAAAAGACGCAAGCGCAACCTACAAATTCCTTGACGCTGACCAGAAAAAGATCCTGAAAAACCTTATCGAACTGAAAGGAAAAGCAACCCAGTCAGAGCTCGTCAAAAACACAGGCTACTCAAGAGTAAAAGTATCCAGGTGCCTGAAGCAGATGGAAGCCAGAAAAATAATCGAAAAAACAAAAAACGGGATGACCAACGAAGTGAGATTATCACCTGATTTAGATGACCTGTTTCTCCAAAAACAATGACAAACCACCGCTGATTTCACATTTTGATACAAACCTTTATAAGGTGTTTCACACAAAAATCTTAGCTGTGATACCGACATGAACAACAAAACAATCCTGATAACGCTCCTCTTAGCCGCGCTGCTGCTGCCAGCAGCTTCCGCTTCAGACAGCACAGGCAATGATGCATGCGCAGTCTATTTCACAGGAATCGGCTGCTCCCACTGCGCACGCACAGACCCGGTAGTTCTTGCCAAACTGCCAAAAGCAACCAGCCTGGTAGTGATAGAATACGAAATCTACTGGCAGGCAGAAAACAGCCAGCTGATAACAGGATACAATGACAATTATAACTCCGGGCTCGGGATACCTCTGATAATCTTCAACAAAGACGAACACATGATAGGCGACACACCAATTCTCCAGAAGACTACAGAAGCAATTGGAAAACCAGACGGCAACGAATGCCCGCTAAACGACGGCTCATCTGTAAGCTTCAATGATCTGGACATAACCACACTGCCCGGCAGCCCGAAGATATGGAAAGACAGCAAAATACTGATTTCCTCAGGCGGAGGCGGAGATGCAGAACTCCTGAAAAGCCTCCTCACATCAGACAACATATCACTGGCTCTCGAAAATGCAGGATATGAGATAATAAAACCCGAACCAGTACCACTCTCAGGAGACCGGGTAGAATTCGACAACGCCATCAAGATACAAGGCTGGATATTCCAGTGGAACGGTGAAAGTATAGGCTCATCATCAAACCAAACATCAGGCATAGATGATAAAACAGCAGCAGACAATACCACCGAAAGAGAAAAAGTAAAACTATCCACATTATGCCTGATAGCACTGGCAGACACAGTCAACCCGTGCGCCCTTGCCGTCTTCATACTGATGCTGATAGGAATCACAACATACGACCCGGGCAACAAGAACAGAAAAGTGCTCCATGCAGGCCTCGCCTTTGTCACCGCTGTCTACATAATGTACTTCTTCTACGGGCTGATAATAATACGCTTCATCCAGGCAGTGGAAACCATAACAAACATAAGGCCCTTACTTACCACAATCTTTGGATCTGTTGCAGTACTTCTTGGTCTTTTGCACCTCAAAGAAGTCATCTGGTACAGACCCGGGGGCCTGCTTACAGAGATGCCCATGCGCTGGAGGCCAAGAGTCAAAAAACTGATGACAAGCATAACCTCACCCAAAGGGGCATTTTTCATGGGTGCATTTGTGACTATATTTCTCATACCCTGCACCATGGGTCCATATCTCATAGCCGGGGGCATCTTATCTGTACTCGAGCTAATGGAGACAATCCCCTGGCTCCTGATATACGACCTGGTGTTCATCCTGCCACTCATTGGGATAACATTCGTCATACACTTCGGCTTCAAACAAGTAGAAGACGTCTCAGGATGGAAAGAAAAAAACATAAAAAACCTTCACCTGGTCACAGCAGGAATCATGCTATTCATAGGCACAGGCATACTCCTAGGCTGGGTATAAAAAACACACCCACTCACCCACAAAAATAAAAAAGGTTTATAAATATAACCCAAAAAGAATACAGTATGGCCTACACACTACAAGAAGCAAAAATACACCTTGCTGATGAGACTACATTGAACGCATCTTTCTACCGGAACCCCGACAGCGACACATGCATAATCACATGTTATGGCTTACTATCACACAGATGCAGTAAAAAACAGCTCCTCCTCCTTGAAAAATGCAAAGAATATAGCAATTTTCTATGCTTCGACTTTAAAGGTCACGGCAGGGACAAATATAACCCTAAAACCACAATAAGAGGCCGGTTGGAAGACTTAAGCGCAGCAATAGACCACGCATCTGACGAACTAGGTGTAAAGAAAATAGGCCTGTTCGGCACCAGTTTTGGATGCTATATCTCAGCCTTAAAAGCGATAGAAGATGACAGAGTAGAAGCGATGGTACTAATCGCACCATTTCTCCCGCCAGATCTCTTAACAGATGAAGAATTAAACGGAGACACTTACGAAATCATACTTGGCAATAATACTTATATATTCGAAAAAGCGTTCTTAAACAGCTTAAGAGAACACGGATCCCAAACAATAGAAGTAAAGCGCCCCACTCTCGTCATTGGAGGAAAAGAAGATAAATTAGTTCGCATTGAGGATATGGATCACTTCTACAACGAACACCTAAAAGGCGACAAATATTTCCTGAAAATTGATGGCGCAGACCACGCAATTACAAACCCACCTCATCGAAAGATAGCCATAGAAGCCAGCGTCGACTGGTTCAACAAACACTTATCCCAACACAGCTTCGTATAAAAAGTCAGAATTCGAGCGCAGTGAGTATTAGGAAGTATAACATATGCGATTAAGAGAAGTTTGCGGAACGAAATGGAGCAAATTTGGGAAAATTCTGCAAGAATTTTCCTCTTAATCGCTGTTATATTCTCTGAAAGACGAGGAATAGTCTGCAAGACGGTTTTTGACGAAGTCACAAAATTCTGAAGAGTTGTGTTTAAGTTCAAATTAATTTCGAGCGAAGCGAGTCTGTATGTCCAAAGGAGGGGGGAGTTCCGTTAACAGAAAGTGGTTTGCATGGTTAATCTCTTTCGAATTGGAGAGT
>JAIWAJ010000196.1:0-2912 GCA_048634435.1 Methanosarcinales archaeon | reverse complement strand
ACTTAAGGGAACTCCAGAGAACAGGAAGAATAGGGCGGATAGAAGTAAATGTAATCACAAGAGCGGGAAAATCCAATGGAGAAATTATAATACCATCTTCACTTGACGGCACAGAGACCGCACTCATAGCAGCATCCCTTGAAACCATTGATCGTGTAGGTCCATGCAATGCGAAAATTACAGTCAGTTCTGTTGAAGATTTAAGGACAGTCAAAAGAAAATACATTATCGACAGAGCCAAGGGACTCCTCTCGAATCTTCTGGGCCAGGTGCCTGATACAGCCATTGTCGCAGAAGAGTTGATGCAGTCCGTAAGAAGTGCGGAAATAATCAAATACAAAGGACTTTCAGCAGGAGTAGACGTCCCGACGTCAGACAGCATAATACTCTGTGAAGGGAGAGCAGACGTAATAACTCTCCTGAAGCATGGTGTCAAGAATGCAATTGCAGTTGGCGGTACGGCTATTGCACCTGAAATTGTCCAGGTTGCCAAGGAAAAAGAAGTAACCGTCTTCACAGACGGGGACCGCGGCGGTGACCTGATACTGAAAGAGCTAAAACAAGTCGTAGACGTCGACTTTGTAGCACGGGCGCCCCTCGGCAAGGAAGTTGAAGAACTCACGAAAAAGGAAGTCTACAAGGCACTGAGGGAAAAAGTGCCTGTAGAGCAGGCGCAATTTTTAAAGCCAATCGGCCCGTCAACAAGCGAAAGCGCCAGAAGGCCGCCACGGCTTGAAAAAAGGGAGGCTCCTGATAGAAGTATACGCAGAGACTCAACCATATCCCGCAGTCCCCCGCGAAGCCCGCGGTTTGAACAAAAAAGGCCGACAATTGTGAAAAAAACAGCAATATCTGCAGAAGATAAGGCATTTTTCAAAGAGCAGATGAACGATCTTGTAGGTACAAGAGCAGCGGCAATATACGACAGCGATAAGCAGTTTGCAGGCCGCGTCCCGGTAAAAGAGCTCTCCACATCAATAAAGCAGGTAGAATCACCTGCGATGGTGGTGCTGGATGCAGAACTTGACCAGGACATTGTAAACATCTGCGATATGGCCGGCGTTTCCGTGATAGTTGGCACAAAACTAAGTGGAACCCCGCGCGGAAGAAACATAAAAGTTTTCGCCCTTGATGACCTGTAAAAGACATATAATCATTGTCAGGCATTATTACCAAACAACATAATGCCCGACTCTTTTGCCTTCTTTTTCATCAAATGTAGGGAGTCATCTCTTTCGTATGATACTCCCACAATCTCCTTTTATAAAATTTGCATGCGCTATATTTTCCATGATACAAAAACACCGCATAGCGCGCCTCACCCAAAAGCTGATACAAGCCCCTTCAGAGAACCCTCCCGGCAGCGAATATGAAGTGGCTATGCTGGTCAAAAAAGAACTAAAAGACATGGGTCTTGACGTATCAGTCTGTGAGTACAAAAAAAACAGGCCAAACATAATCGCAACCATAAAAGGAAAAACCGGAAAAACCCTCCTTCTAAACACCCACATAGACACAGTGCCTGCAGGCACAGGCTGGAAGCATCCTCCTTTCTCAGGCAAGATAGAAAACGGAAAAATATATGGCCGCGGCGCATCAGACTGCAAAGGAAACACTGCATCATGCATAGAAGCCGTAAGAAGCCTGATTGAAACCGGCACAAAACTAAACGGCACCCTCGTCTTTGCAGCAACAGTAGACGAGGAAATGGGAAGCAAGGAAGGCCTCAAAATACTCATTAAAAAAGGGATTCTAAAGCCCGATGCTGCACTCATAGTAGACAGCGACGGCTTCAACATAGACATAGCACAGAAAGGCCTCATCCACTTCAAAATAACTGTCCGCGGCAAAAAAGCGCATGGAGCATACCCTGCTCTTGGCGTAAACGCAATCATCCAGTCATCAAAAATCATCTCGAAACTCAGCAGCATGAAACTCTCACATACTCCCCACATGCTTTTGAATCCCCCCACCATAAACGTGGGCACAATAAAAGGCGGCGAAAAAGTAAACATGGTCCCTGACATTTGCGAATTCGGCGTTGATATAAGATTCCTGCACGGCATGAGTGCAGACAAGATCATCTCATCAGTGAAAGCCATAATTGAGACCGTAACTCACGATTACGAGATAAGCATAGATGACATAATCGACCCTGTCCGCATAGACAAAAACGAGTATCTAGTCAAATGCCTCTATGAATCCATAAAAGCAGTCAGGAAAAAAGTGCAATACGCCGGCGTTGAGGGCGCAACAATGGTTGCGCTGTTCAGTGACATCAACATCCCTTCAGTAGCCACCGGCTTTGGCATAAGAGAATGTATGCACGCTACAGACGAATATGCACTCGTGGATGACTTGACAGACGGCGCAAAAATAATTGAAAAAACAATCAAAAAATATCTTGGACAGGAGGAAAACCCATGAACAACTTACAGAAACTCGCACAGGACGTATCAGACACATTAGGCATATCCCAAAAAGAGAACCCGCACATAAAAAAAGCCATGCGCGACTTTGGCGCAAAATTCATAGACAAACTATTAACACAAAAAAAATTCAAAAAAGAAGACTACACAGACCGCGAGAAAGACATAATTGAAAAACTAAAACACCCGAAATACGGACCATTAGTCTACGAGACAGACAATACTCTCTACACAAAGGAAAAAGTATCAGAAAACGTAAGAATCCGCTACGTACTTGAATCAAAAGAGTGCTTTGAACTTGCAAAACTCATCCGCACCATCTGCTTCAAAAGAGGCTGCCACTGCACGTTAATGCCCCATTCGACAGAAACAGACAAAGAATACTATAGCCTTGCTCCCGACAACGTCCTGTTTGAACTAAATCCCTTATCTGTTGCAATAGTAAAAAACACAGACGTAAGCATATCTATCGGCGACGAGACC
>JAIWAJ010000195.1:0-2950 GCA_048634435.1 Methanosarcinales archaeon | reverse complement strand
TGTTTAAACTCGGAGATGAGGCAAAAGCGGAGTGTCTGTATTTTGGGAAGGATGGGTTTATTGGCATCTGCCATGGATATGGCCAACCTGTATGGCGCATATTACATGTTAAGAAGAATAAGCTGCTAATTTGGGATTGTGCCTACGAACATAAATTCTGTAATGCTCTTGGTGGTGTGCCATCGAGAAAAGCGGAGTTCACTTCTTTAAATATATCTCCAGGGTATGGTGTTTGTTATGAATAGAGTTCCGGTCTGGCATGCATCAGCCGTGAGGCCTTTAAATATTTGCAGGATCACTATTAAAAAGCTATTTCTATTTACATATTGTGTCCTTTTCTTTGGGACAGCATTGGGCGCTTATAACATTGATTTCGTGCCAATTGAATGGCTGACTAAAGTCGGCTTGATCGCGATAGTTGCTTTTGTTGCTTGCAGTCGAAAGCTTTATGTTGTTCCTGGAAGCAGGATAGTAGTGTTCTTCTTTATTTGGGCGCTGCTGGTTACGGTATTGAATAGTATGTTTAATGACTATGCTATGATGCTCATTTCAACGACTCCATATCCTGTATTTATTTCTTTAAGATTTCTTAATATTTTAAGCGAAAAAATTACTGCATTTAGCGATACCTCAAATATTCCTGCTGTTGCTAAGGATTTTCAGCTGCAGGATTATTCATATCCTTCCATAGATATTTGGCAGTGGATGGACTGGGAAGATAATAATATAAAGATTTTTCACGTAGAAATAGATTCTAAAAATTTCGAGCTTGCAGTATGCAGGAAAAATGAAACTTTATTTTCAGACCTCGATGACACAACGCTTGCAAATAGCAATCAGGTGCTTCGGTTCATTCTTTTTGAAGAAAACAAGTTCCAGAATTATCTTCTCAGGCATTTCAAGCTTCTTGACTATATGATACAGACAAAAGAAGTAAAGGCTTATCTTGCAGCTATCAGGTTCGGCTATGGTGCTGCCGGTCAATCGCAGTACGACAGGATGCTCCATAAAGGAAGAAGTCTTGCCGGCAACTATACTCTGGCAGCTATGGTTGAAAATATACAGTTTTATGAAGACCCTTATGATCAGGATATTATTGTTCATTTTATGAATGTTCCCATTATGCGCTATACTCCGCCGGGAGTAGGGACGGGTAAGGAAGATTTTTATTTTTATATTGAAGATATAAAAGCTTTGAGAACATTTCAGAGCTTTGCGGAAAGGAGCTCCGATAAATTTATTAAAGAAGCTGTTGTAAGGCAGATAGATATTTATGTCACTTCTCTCGAAAGAAATAAGCTTGGTAAAGCTGACAAGCTTTATAAAAGTGTTTCTCAAATAGTCAAAGCCAACTATTCAGCAGTAAACTTTACTTTTATTGAAGAGGAAATGAGTCTTGAGCTTGGAGGTATAATCAAGAGATATCTTTTTTCAAACGGGATCTATGATCTTGGAGCTTTGAAGAAAAAAAAAGAAATGATCCTTCGTATTGCCAATAAGTTCTTTATTCTCGGCACCACTTATTATTATAGAAACTGGGTGGATATTTCAGAAGGGCTTGAAGCGATAGATGAGAGGCTTAAGAGTAAAAAGCAGATAAAAGTGAAAGTTTTTGCGTGCTCTACAGGTGAAGAAGTCATTACATATGCGCTGCATTTTTTGGAAATGGGAATAAAGGATTTCTATTTGCTGGGCAGTGACATTAATGCCAACTATATCCAGAAAGCAAGCAGTTTCCGGTATTTGGAAGAAAGAATAGAGCGTTTGCCGGAAGAGAAAAAACTGCTCATACACAAATATTTTAAAAGAGACGGACATGGATATCTCATTCCAAAGGATATTGAATTTTTCAAACAGCATATTAAATATATGGTTCAGGATATAACAAAATCTCTGCCAAAGCTGGAAAAGAGATTTTCTCCGCCTTATGATATTGTGAACATACAAAATGTACTTAACTATATTGATGTTCCGACTGTTTTAAAAAATATTGAATACTGGCTTGCTCTTGTTGATAAGGGCGGGTTGCTTGTGCTTCGCGACAGGTTGTTTTCACCGTATTTTTTCAAAAAATCTTCTCTTTTCAGGCGCTTTGTCATTCTTAATGAATCTTGTGCTGTTAAGTATTTCGATAAAGATAGCGTAAATGCATTGATAGAGGTATACAGAAAAAGGATAAAAGATACGCATAACTTTTTCTCATATTTGTGTTTAACAAATATACATGAAACGCGTCAGGAATGGGATGAGACTTATGCGCTTTTAGAAGAAGCTCTTATTCACTATTCCAACTCATATGAAGTTTTAAACAGCATGGGACGCATATCTTATAAGGCGGGGAAATACAGCCTTGCTGCGGGTTATCTTATGGAGGCATATGAGATATTCCCTGTTAGTGTAAATATAATCACTCTTTTGGAAAAAATGGCAAAAGGCGAGAAGAAAAAAGACAGAGCTGTTTATCTGAAAGCATTGGGGGAAGCAAATAGGTACTATGTGATGAACCAAAGAGGCGGTAAGCCTCAGGAAAAGATAAAAAGATATCGAGAAGCCGCTGCTTTAAAAGGGAGTGATTATCTGGTATACTTAAGTGTTGCCTTTGCCTCTTTAGACATCGCGGAGAATTACATAAAGGAAGATAAAAAGGAAAAGAAACTCACGAAAAAGGTAAGTCCTGGCTTTTGGTTGGATTTTAAAAAATATAACAACAGACTCAGGGGAGCTGCCGACATACTTGCCCGGATGAGTGACAAGTACCGAAACCTTCATGGTGCGACCATGCTTTTCGGCGGAGGATTATACATGGTATTTGGCCTAGTCATGCAATTCAGCAGTAATATTGAAGACGTGCTTAAGCATCATGAGAGAGTCAAGGATGGGATACCGGGACTAATCTCAAAACTTGACTATGAAGAAACATTGCGCATCCAAGAAGCTTATCATACCCTGC
>JAIWAJ010000194.1:0-2960 GCA_048634435.1 Methanosarcinales archaeon | reverse complement strand
GCACGGCGCAATATAGCCGCCGGACCCGAAAGGCAGGTAATTTGCAATATCAGAAAACTTCGCATCACCCTCGCCCGAACCGTATTTATCACCCAGCTTCCTGACAGCAATCCGGATGCCGTGCACAAAAAGCTTTGAAAAATCAGTTCTCTGGTAAGCGATATCATACGCCAGTTTCGCACCGATTTTCGCATGAATGAAAGAATCCTTCATCTTAAAAGTCATTGGATCGAAATTCGGCAGAGCATCAACACCGACATCCTCCTTAGACAAAAGCCCCTTCTGCATGCATTCAAGCACAAAAGACACAATATTTCCAAACCCGATAGCATCGAAACCCATGCCTTCAATTGCAAAGCCTATCTGCTCTGCTGCTCTCTGGTCGAAAATACCGCAATTAGGTCCGAAAGCCTCATAAGGCTCGTAATCCTTCTTCCTGTCCCCGCTGTACTTCTTGCACACAGCAGGACAAGGCTCGCCGCACGTCCGCCACTGCTTGGTCTCTATCACCTCTTCATTAAACTGCTTCAGGTAATGGTTTTTGACAAAGTCTTCATATATCTGTGTTCTCTTGTCACGTGGGAGATATATTGAAGTCCAGTTAAACATGGGGAGCCATGCACCGAGAGTAGACATATTGACACCGAAAGTCCCGCCACTCTTGTACTTATCCACATACCTGTACTTCTCAGTTGACTTCCTTGCAGAATCAGTCATATTAGCTTCAAGATGCTCCATAAATATCTCATTGACAACATTCATATCCTTCAGGTCTTTTGGCTTGAACACATGCTCATCCTTATCACCGCCATAGACAACAGCAACAATATTGTGCGCCTGCGCCATAACTGACCCGAATCCGCCCCTGCCTGCCCATCCATCAGACCCCTTTAAAATATTGCCGTTTCTAATAACCATTGTGTTTATGGCACCCATGTTAGTGTTTATCGCGGCAGGGCCGACTGCAAGCACGCGAAAGTCAAGGTACACCTTGTTTTTCAAAAACTCATCCCTGTATTTGCCCACGACATACTCATGAAGTGCATAGATGCCTGCTTCATCCTTTGAATAGATATCCATCAGCACATCATGCTCAACCGGGTAGAACTTTACTGACATCTTTCCTGAAATGTTTTTTATCACAACAACAGAACGTTTTTTTGCCCTGCCATTGATTTTTACAAAGTCCACCCCGGTCTTGTACAGGGGCAGCCCTGCACCCCCGACAGTACTCAAAAAAATCGTCTCAACCACTGGCGAGCGCCCTACTATTATCAGCCTGTGCGTCCCGGGCAGCTTGCTGCCTGCAAGGGGGCCAACACCAAATATAAGGCTGTTTCGCGGATCCAGGGCCCCGTATTCATAAGTCTTATTCGAGAGATGCACATCAAGGCCATAATCAACAACTCCTAAGACATCGTCTTTCTCATATGATATACAACTGCCTGAACAATTATCTGCATCTATTTCAAGAACTTTTTTTAGCATGTAACCACCACTAGTATTATGTGTCAACCCGCCTTATATAATTTTGCGCACTGTTAAGCAAAAACCTATACACTCGCACATCAAAATTATTCACCAGAATTATCTGCTTATCCGGGTTTATCGCCTAAACTGTCCCGGCAGCCCAACAACATTTATAAAGCTTATATATTAATATTTGGATGTTTAAAACCCTGAAAAAATCTTTTTAATGGTGAATAATATGGCAACAAAATTTGTGATTGCAGATCCGAAAACTGCAAAATGCTATCAGAAGGAAGTTGATGACTCGAAGCTGTCCGGTCTTGCTGGATTGAAGATCGCAGATGAGTTTGACGGCGGTATCATCGACATCCCGGGATACAAGCTAAAGATTACCGGGGGTTCAGGCAAGGGCGGATTCCCGATGAGAAAAGGTGTTCTCGGGTCTTCAGTACAGCCTGTTCTTTTATCGTGCGGCCAGGGCATGAAACTGAAGAAAAAGGGCTTAAGAAAGCGAAAGACAGTTTGCGGAGCCAGTGTATCTTCTGATGTTTCGCAGGTAAATGTGAAAATTGCAAAATACGGTAAGCAGTCACTGGACTCTATTTTCGGCTCAGGTACAAAGAGCGAAGAAGCAAAATCAGAATGAATTTCTTTTGAACATGACCAAAAGGCTTATTACAAAGATTAGAATGCAGCTATAATTGCTCACTCCGGGACTTCTTGAAACCAGTCCCGCGTTTTTCTTAGCTACAATGTGCAACCGTATACCTGTCTGGTTGAAAAGTGCGGGAACGGATAATGACTTTCCATCTATATATAATATGTAGGTTCCAACTTCACCTCCAAAAGTTTTTATAGTTGTAAATGTTTCCTCATGGGGTCCGAGTCTGAAATCCATTTTCTTGTCCCCGTTTTCGAAAGATGACCAGTATTCGATTTTTTCTGGTGCTCCTCTTAATCTGAGACTTATGGTGTCTTCTACATCAAGGTTATTTTTCAGCCATACTATAAGGGTCCAGTAGCTGCCAACTTCGATTACCTCGGGCTCGCTGAAATAGAACTTCAATGATGGGTTCCTTGCTTTCATGCATTTCCAAACTATACAAGAGCCATTCATGCATTCTGCATTTGAACTGCAATCACAGCCAGTTGCCTTTTTGACTGTGATGGTGCCTCTGATACTGGAGTTGACATTGCCTATGTTGTCAGCAGCATTGACATGGTACTCATATGTCTGTGCCACACAATATGGTGTCGTTACCTCGTATAATGTGCCTTCGCTTACCTTTGTGAGGCAATTTGCGAAAGGGATTTTTATGTCAACTGTATCGCACCCTGACACTTCATCAGAGCAGTTTATCCTGAGCCTTATGTTTTTGAACGATTCTACTGGTTCAGGATATATTTCAAGCGATATCTCTGGCGGTGTGGTGTCTACCATAATATAATGGTAGCGGGACTGGTTTCTATTCCCACTCAAGTCACTGCAA
>JAIWAJ010000193.1:0-3033 GCA_048634435.1 Methanosarcinales archaeon | reverse complement strand
ACTATTGATGATCCATGTATGATAGAGACAGGTAAGCGCTTTTTCCTGCAGCGCAATACAAGGTCAATATGAGTTGACGCAGAAGGCGCATCTCCCCCGACAAGAAATGCCGTATCCTGCTTGCAGGCAGACTCGACAATGATATCCTCCTCCTCTACCTGCTGCCTGTTCAGTATTTGTATCTTCTTCCCGGCATGCTTTTCAAGAGCACTCCTATTTACATTCACAGGGCATGTATAGAATTCCCCAAACACTTTCCTGCATTTCCTTAAAGCATCAACACCCTTCAAAGACATGTCCCGCTCATCATATATGCCGGTACCTATAATGTAAAGCATAGTACATTTGTGATTTACGTAATTTTAAAATAATATGGTTCGCAATAATTGCCATGAACCTGAAAGATGCACTCAAGGGCAAATTATCCCCCGAAGAGATTGAATCCCTCGGCCGCTCTTTTGAAGTTATCGGCGATATAGGGATAATTGAACCGACAGAAAGCCTCCGCATGAAAAAACATGAGATAGCCCAAGCGCTCGTCAGCGTCCAGAAGCATGTGAAAGTAGTGCTCATGAAAACAGCAGACGTAAGTGGAACCTACAGGCTTCCACAATACGAAGTAATTTATGAAGACAAGAACAGGGATTTCTCCTGGGTTCCAAAAGCATTCAGGCCAAAAAATGCCCGAGAGACAATCCACCGCGAGCACGGGTGCAGGTTCAAAATAGACCCGACAAAAGCATACTTCTCAGGCAAAATGGCCACCGAAAGAGGAAGAATAAGCGACATGGTCCGCGATGGTGAGAAGATTCTTTGCCTCTTTGCAGGCATCGGCCCGTTTCCGATTGTAGTCGCAAAATCAAAAAACGTCAATATAACTGCAATAGAAATAAATCCAGATGCCATAGCCCTTTTCAGGGAAAACATAACACTAAACAAACTCACAGGCAAAATCAACATTATCGAAGGCGACGTTGGCAAAATCCTTCCACAAACCAGCAAAAACTTCGACAGGATCATGATGCCCGCACCAAAAAACGCAGCAGACTACCTCGAAGAGACCCTCAAAAAAGCAAAAAAAGGAGCGATAATCCATCTATACACTTTCCTGAGCAAAGAAGAACTGGAAAGCATAGGCAAAAGCATTGCCGAGCGCTGCAAAAAAGCAGGAAAAGAAGTAAAGATACTGCACACCAGAAAATGCGGGAACATCGGGCCATATCATTACAGGGTTGTTATTGATTTCAGGGTATAGTCTGGAGCAACAGGCATAAAGATGCATATTCTGCGCAGGATAAGATAAACATTAAAAAAACTACGTTAATTAATAGACAATAGAACACCATCTATAAGAAAAAACATCCGGGGCCTTAGGGTAGCTTCATGCGAAAGCAAGCGCTTACAATCTTGCGCATCCTAAAATCATGCAAAATCAGGCTTTTGGCTCGCTTCGCATGCTAAAATGGTCCATCCTTCCAGCTCGGGGAGCTGGTGACCTGTGTTCAAAACATGCATCTGCAAACAAAATGCGGGCGCATGGGAATGTCACAGGGGCCCCACCAATAATCACCGGGACCTTGGGGTAGCTTCATGTGAAAACGCGCATCAGTGTGCTTCGCATGCTATATTGGTATCCTTCCGGCTTCGGGGGCCGGAGACCTGCGTTCAAATCCCTTTTTTTTTCGCTTAAGAAATCCAGGGTGAAAATCGCAGGGGTCCCACCAATTTCTCAACCTTAAAGATATCTTTATATATGAGTTACGTGCATATTACTCATTATGGAAAGGAAAGCCTTTGAAAAATCAATTAATGTTGTGATAACAATCGTAGTCCTTCTTGTAGTTGCACTGGCTCTAATAACACTTGTTTTGAATCAGGTGGTCGATACAGAGAATAATGTTAAGCCCACAACAGATGATGCCGCCTGTAATATCTGGAAAAGGACAGCATGTGGTCTCGGAGAGATTGGTACAAAAACACATCCGAACATAGCAGGCTGCGAGATAGAATGTAACACATTATCCTAGATTTTTATCTTATAATATATCGACCTCTTTTTCTGATATCCTCAAGTCTTTTCAAAACAGGATCCGAATCACAATAATTTTTTCTATACGCATTTATCATAAAATCCAGCCCGCTTTCATACAGCTCCGGGTGCGTTGACTCAAGAGCCTCCTCAAACAGGTGGATGTCAACTGCTTTTTTCTCAACTGATGTCGAAATGCATCCTAATCCAAAATCAATCAGGTAAATCCGCCCCCCTGCAGATATAAAATTACTGGTAGTGAGGTCCCCGTGAATTATATTGTTCAAATGCAGCCTTGCAACAATATTTCCAATCTCACACGCAATCTTTTTGACATTATCTTTGTCCAGTATATCCTTTACTCTCTCACCGGGAATATACTCAATAACAATCTTATTTTCTTCACTTGAAATTACCTTAGGGACAGGCACGCCTGCCATCCGCGCCTTATCCAGAAGCTTCGCCTCAGATTTTGTCCTCATCTTCCTGATTTTCCTGTCAAGCTCCTCTGGCCTGTAGCCTTTCTCAACCCGGTCCTTAATAATTATCCTTTTTCCTTTGTCCAGGTAAATATTCGCTTCCGCACCCTTCCTGATCAGTTCCATAAAAAATCACACCTACATTAATTCATGACCAAAACTTAAAAAACCATCCTCTCTGAAACTAAGAACAGGAAAGCCAGAGAGCAACCCAAACCCGCAAAAAGAGTTTGAAGCCCTCTGCTTGAAAGAAATCCTCCCTTACTGAGACAGAGATTTCTTTCAACTCATTGGAAAATCATGAAATTTCTATGCAATTGGTCAATTCCAAGCTTTTCCATCGTCAGCGTATACTCCATATCCGATGAAAAATAAGATAAAACTTATTACAGTTCAACTCATTTATATGTATTTGTATGATGATGTAGATATTTCGGGGTATCTACATATTCACACAACAATGCAGAAATATAACACTATCTCAACATATCAGTCTCCAATTGATTTCGACCGAAGCACCCTGTG
>JAIWAJ010000192.1:0-3047 GCA_048634435.1 Methanosarcinales archaeon | reverse complement strand
ATCCAAATTCGCAGCAGCAAATTTATAGAGTTCTACAAGCAATCCTGCAGTTTCTGCGTCCTCGGCTGCAATAATTCCCTTTTGGGTTTCAACGAGATACATCGTTTTATTTCCTTTGTTTAGTCTATACAATGCCATTGCATTTGAAATACCGTCGTCCTTTACGTCATTTCCAAATACCCTAAGCATTTTTACTTCTGCCTCATATATATCAGCAATTTTTTTGATCTCAGTACTAACTTCTCCTGCCATATCTATTACCTCCATTTGGTTTCATATTTTCATTATTTTCCTTTTTTTCCTAATTGGCAATTTTCAGCCAAGAAAACATGCAATCTAAGACATTTTATCCCTATCCGAATACATTAGCCATTTGGCTATGTCAGGGTCAACACCTTTGTAATCGACTTTTCCTTTTTCTTTATTAGATTTAAAGGTGTCGGATATTCCACATCTATTTCTAAGTTCATAGTCAAATGACGCATTGTTCTTTTCTAAATATCTTCCAATCTTGTCAAAATGCTCATCAAGATTCTTATAGTCAATACCCGTGTATTCATGGACCGCATCTATTACCTCTTCCTTAGCATTTCCTGCAATAGGCACCATGCACGCATAAAGCAATCCTGCATCTTTCATAACACCGTTATTATAATATTCTATCATATTTTCTCTCTGCTCTTTGTTCTCAATTTGTTTTATTTCATCAAATGTCTCTTTCCATTTACTACTCATGTTTGATTTTACCCTGCCGACAAAATCCCAGTATTTTTCCATATATTTATTCCAATCAGGGCCTTCTTCTATTATTTTCTTCAACTCCTCCGAAGTAATCGGTCTTGGTCCTGCTTCCGCAACCATCGGCACTCTCTTTTTCTCAGTAATCCCATCATATATGCCCCTTAGGAAAGAATAGGGAGTACGAGGGGGACCATCCATAAACTGCACAAAAGCGTTAGCTCTTGGACCAGCAAAATAAAAATCAGCATCTACCAATTCTTGATATTTAGTCCCGGTAAGATCGTGATCACCACCTTCATCCAGTTCATTTCGTGCTAATGAAGGACCCAATTCATCCAGAATAGCTTGAGTTCGAGCATATTGTTGTATGAGCCCTAGTTTTTTCAATAATGCAGTCTCCATCGTTTTCTGTTTTTCTGATTCTCTTACATCTTCAATAGTTCTAATCGGACCTTTTCCTGCAGCAGCAAGTACAGAAAGTTCACCTTCATCGGTGAGAAAAGCATCTCCATTTGTCATATCATATCCCCTCTTTTTTTCATTTTCTTTTCATTTATTTTCATCAATCAACAATACTCTCTTATTCCTCTCTTATATCTATAATACCTCGACTGTTACTCATATCATTTGTTGCTATATGATGTGACTTCATTGTAGTAACAAACTACTCACTATATGGATGTTAAAGTATTTAAAGCTTTCGGTTTTTTTCACCAAAAAGGGGTCAAATTCAAGAAATTCAGGCGCTAACACACGTTTTCCAGAATATTTACCGCCAACACCATCTCTTTAATCCATCCATGACAGAAAAAGGTAATTGCGCGCAAACCAGACACACTTCATCCTTCTACGCCAGGTGTCTTGAGAATATAATAAATTGATTCACCTTGGCCTTTCCTTAAAATCATAATATACTCCCCTCTTGGCATAATTCTCCCAAATCATTCAAACCCATCACTTCTCCATTCCTCTCTCCTTCTCCTTCTCAATAATCTTGTAAACCGCTCTTTCAACCATATAAGGAGAATCAATATCCTTCAGCACATGCTCTTCAGAAACCACAACAAACACCACATCGCCGATATTCAGCACCCGCTGCGTTCGCGACTGCCTCACCCTGACATTCGTCAGCTTATCAAACGGTATTGCCTCAATATTCACCCCCCCGCTCTTCTCATCATACTTCCTGACAAGAACCCGCTCCGTCGTAATCAGTATCATCTCACACCTTTTTTTCCGTTCAGCTATCCCTATAGGCACAGCCGAAAGAACAAGCAAAACAACCCCGGCGACATGAGGAGACACAGGAAGAACATCCCCAATCACAAACGGAACAACAAAAGCAGCCACTGCAAGAACAACAAGCAATATCCCGAGAATATAGAACTTCAAAAAAACCTTCCGCGACATTGTCGTATGATGTATCTTTTTCTCATTTGCCAGCAGGTGCCAGTTAACCATAAGATAATATTGAATCACTTAGTATAAATATATAAGGCATATCCTTTCGTTCAGAACGAACGATTCACCATAAAACCGTTCGTTGAGAACGAACGCTATCTAGTAATCAAGAATCCCCATATCCTTCCCAATCTCGCACCACGCCCACGCCCAGACAATCGCCTCAAAAGCCCGCACATAATCCTTTTCAGACAAAAAATGGCCGGAATCCGAGATATATGCATTGATATTAGCTAAATACTCTCTGCCCTTTAAAGACAGCGGTTTTATCTCAAGGGCCTTCAGCTTACTCTGCCATTTTTCAGTTTCCTCTATCAGTTTCTTCTCAGTATCCATATTATCATCTACAATGTCTTCAGATATTCCTCTTCAGTAAAATGGAGTTTTGCAGGGATTATGATGCAGTGCGGCATATTCCCGAAATCCACATCTTTCATATCCTTTATTCTCACATACACTATCTTTGAGCCGGAATCACTCCCAACATGCGCAAGACAGACAATTTTAGTGGATTCCCTGATGATATTCTTCTTCTGTCTTTTTTCAAGTGCAAGAAGCACTTCCACCCCTTCATTTGCAGTCATGCCAATATCAAGCAAGAGCAAGGTATGCAGGCCATCCTTAAGATTCTTTAATATGTTCTCATAAGGTGACTTCACAAAATAATTCTCCTTCGGGTACGGCAAAGACACAGTCCTCCCGAACTTGTAGAGCTGGAGCCCGCATTCAGCAACAGCCGTGAATATTGATGATGCATGTATGATAGAGACAGGTATGCGCTTTTTCCTGCAGCGCAATACAAGGTCAATATGAGTTGTCGCAGAAAGCGCATCTCCCCCGACAAG
>JAIWAJ010000191.1:0-2986 GCA_048634435.1 Methanosarcinales archaeon | reverse complement strand
TTTTTGTAGGGTCTGATTACAAGGTATTTTATTGTACGATTATCCATCTTGTAGTTTAGGATTATGTCGTAAATCGTGGGGTTTACATTGTATTGCTTTTTTATGTGCTCTTCAAGGACCCACATATAGTAATAGTCTTCCTGTCTTAGGTAGAAATGTGATTCGCTAGTGAGTCTTCTCGTGTCGTAGAATGTCTCGTTTTCTTTAAGTATTATTGCAAGTTCAGAGTTTATGTATTTGTTTGCAGGATAGGGTATCGGGTTGCAGTCAGGATGATTGGTGATTGCGCAGAAGATTGTGTTTGTTCTAAGCAGGTAGTATGGTTTTACCGGGTATAATGTAAATATATTTGTGATTATGTATATGGCTATTATTGTGTATATTATGTATGTCCTTTTGTCCTGGTTTATATTTAGCTTGTTGAGTAGTGAATATTCTTTGTTTGAGAATGCGAGTGCCATGAGTATGGGTATCCCAAAAAAGAAGGGTATTGAGCGCAGTCCTCCAAGCCAGTTGCTGACAAATGCGGTACCTAATAGGAATAATGTTATGTAATAGAGCAGGTATTTCTCTTTGTTGGTCTTTTCTTTCTTTTTTATTATATAGTAAAATATGAATGCTGAGTACAGTAGCAATATTAAGTCTATAATATTTGAAGTGAGCATCATAGATGTGAGTGCTTTTAATGTCCCGAAGTCTAGTTTTATGTCTGCGCCAGATTGTAATGTCGTCATAGCGTGGTATGTGTCAGTAAAGTTCCTGGGGTTCATTTCATATGGTATTAGTGATGCGACTATATAGATAACAAGGAAAAGTATTATTGATTTTAGAAGTGGCAGTGGTATCCTTATGCCGCCCTTTTTTAGTATGTTATCTTTGTATTTTTCTATTAAAATAAATATTGCGAAAGGGAAAAATAGAGCGAGCGTGAATTTTGTCGAAACTGCGATTCCAAGTATTGCACCTGTAATTGCAGCATATAATAGCTCTTTTTTAGTGTTTTTCCTTTCGCTATAGTATTTCCATAAGGCGATGACTCCGAATATTGAGATCATCCATACAAATACATATGTGTATAGGTTTCTCCCCCATGAGAGTAATGAGGGGTTATATGCGAAGAATGCGATTGCAAAAAGCGCTTCTTTTTTCTTCAACATTATAAATGAGAATATTATCAGTGATAAAAATACTATTATGCCAGCAATATATACTGGTATAAAACAGTAATTTTCAGCAGCAGTATACTGTCTTCCTACAAGGGCCGCTAAGTTTGGCAGAAAATAGGGATTGGCATTTGATATGGCTGAGAAGTCTTCCCCTGAGAGCATGCATCCTGAGGCGATGAGAACATTTGGAACTATGGGATTGTATTGCATAAGACCCGGATAGAAATCATTTGGATGATACCAGAGAAGGCCAGTTGCAAGTATTGTCGGACCATCGTTTTTTATGCCTTCCTGCGCGTAGTTTGTTAGGCGGAAGTATAGGCCTGAAGTGATTATGATTAATAATAGTATCCAGAATATATAGTCCTTTTGAGGTCTTTTTTTTTCGGTTTTGTCTGGTATTCTTGTTTTGGTCCTGTTCTTTTTTGTTTTTTTCATGGAATATACCGTTTGTCCGGGTTATTTTATGGCGCTGCCTGACAGGATGGTGCCGGGTGTTGGTTGCCTTTTATCTTTTTTGTTTCATGTTTTTTGCTTGTTCTGTAGAGATATATGTGTTCGGGTAATTTTATATTCGGATGTTTTTTTATATGTGCTTTTGGTGTATTGTTTTTCTTTTTTGTCTATGTCCTGGATGTGTCTATTATCTTTCCTGTTTTGTGCTTTTTGCCGGCTTCCAGAGTTTGAGGTAGTTTTTTTCGGTTTTGTATTTCCACCATGCGAGGAGCCATGTTTCTGCGCAGAGCAGGTAATATGCAGGGACCGCTATTATGCCTGCCGGCGTGAGCATGTATCTGAGGGTTTTTGTGATGTATGCCAGTTCTCCTGTCGGTGTGCGGGCTGTCTTTATTTTTTCGTTGTTCTTTAGCTGGTACCAGCCGACTCTTGTTCTTGTTTTCTGGGTGATGAAGTCGCTTATATTTTCTACGCCTTTTACATGGACTATTGCTTCTGGTTCGTATGTTATTTTGAACCCTCTTTTTTTGGTTTCATGCGCGACGTATACGTCGTCGAGGGTTGTGTTTTCTGGTATTTTTTTTATTATGCCTTTTTTTATTGCGTAGAGGTTGCCGGTTACGTCGAGCTCGATGTTTTTTGCTCTTTTTTCGTGGAGGATGTCGCAGGACATCTGCATCCAGAGGCCGAATATTCCTTTCGGGTTTAGAGGTATTGGGTGACCTGCTACTATGCCTGTTTTTTTGTCTTTGAAGTGCTGCGTGAGGTGGTTTGCTGCTCCGGGCTCAATGTATACGTCGCCGTCGGTCATGATTATCAGGTTATATTTTGCGAGGCTGAGGAGTTTGTTTATTGCGCCTGGCTTTCCTGTTTTTTTAGGCTCTGTTATCAGGCGGAGCCTTTTGTCTTTTTTTGCAAGCTGCCTGATTATTTTGTTGGTGTTGTCTGTGCTTTCGGATGAGATTATTAGGATTTCGTCTATGGGTTCTTTTTGCCATAATTCTATGACTTTTTTTATTGTCTTTTCCTCGTTGTGGACTGCTATGGCTACTGTTGTTTTGGTCATGTATGTTTTTAGAATGAGTAATGTTTTATATTTTGCATTTGTGCAGGTTGTTGTCCTTTATCCAGTTTTCGAGGCGCTCTATGCCTTGTTCTTTTGTTATTTTCGCATCCCAACCTAGCAGTTTTTTGGCTTTTTTCGTGTCTGCGTAGTAGACTTTCTGGTCTGCCGGGCGCCAGTCGCTGAATTTTGGTTTCATGCCCAGTGTTTCTGTTAGTTCTAAGAGGGATATTGTGTTTTTGTAGCCGCCGCCGATGCTGAAGACTTCGCCCTGTATTTTTTTGATGTTTTTTGCCTGGAG
>JAIWAJ010000190.1:0-3059 GCA_048634435.1 Methanosarcinales archaeon | reverse complement strand
TTTGTGTGGAGATGGTGTTGATTTTTTGTTATGGTTTTTTTCTGATTTTGCTGTGCTTTGGGGTTTGAAGTAAATGATGAGGTGATTGGAGGAGTTGTGGTGGTAATAATCCCCTGTTAACTCTCACATTTTTGGGGGATTTTTTTGGTTTGGGGGGCAGGGCAGATTTTGTTTAGGGCGCATGCGGGGCATTTTGGGTTTCTTGCGTGGCATGTTTTTCTTCCGTGGAATATGAGGAGGTTTGAGAGGGTGCGCCATTTGTTTTTGGGGGTTATCTTCATCAGGTCTTTTTCTATGTTTTTCGGGTATTTTTCCTGTGATAAACCAAGGCGCTTGCTTAGGCGGGCGACGTGGGTGTCTACTGCTATGCCTTCGTTTATGCTGTAGGCTTCGCTTAGGACTACGTTTGCTGTTTTTCTTGCTACGCCGGGGAGGGTTGTTAGTTGCTGCATTGTGCGGGGGACTTGCGCGCTGTATTTTTCTGTTATTATTTTTGATGACGCTATTATGTGTTTTGCTTTGTTCCTGTAGAAGCCGGTTGAGTGGATGTCGTGTTCCAGTTGTTTTTGGCCTGCCTGTGCAAAGTCCCTAGGGGTTTTGTATTTTTGGAAGAGGGTTTTTGTTACCTTGTTTACGCGAGTATCTGTGCACTGGGCTGAGAGGATTGTTGCGATCAGAAGCTGGAAGGGGGTTTTGTGGGTTAGTTCTGTTGTTGGATTGGGGTAGAGGGGTTTCAGAATGTCCAGAATTTGTTTTACACGGGCTTTTTTGTTCATGTGGATTATTTGGTATCTATTATTTTATGTTTTGGCTGGGGCTAAGATGAAAAAAGAAGAAAAGAAAAAGAAAATGGGGGCGCTTATGCGCCGCATCCGTCGTCTGAACTTGCTGCGCTTCCTGTGCCTTCAAAGCCGAAGCCTGGTGATGGGGTTTCTGCGGGGAGTTCCTCTTCGCATTCTTCTGGCTTGTCTTTGAAGCCTGTGCATATTGCGTCAAGGAGGCTCGCTGCGTCCCTGCCAGCCTGCGCTACTACGCCGTTTACTACAAAGCCGGGTGAGCCGCGGATCTCGTATTTTTCGTTTGATTCCTTGTGGATATCGAATATCGGGAACCTGCCGTTGAGCCATGTTGATTTGTCATTGTAGCTTTCTGTTATTTTGTATTGCTCATCTGCTGCTTTTGTACAGAGCTCGAGGGCTTTTTTGTCTATTTCTGCTTCTTCAACGCATTCATCTGTCTTTCCTTCTTTGAGGAAGCATTTGAGGTAGGTTATGTATTCGTCTTTGTGGTCTTTCTGGATGCAGTACTGGAGTGTCTGTTCATCGAGTTCTTCTTTGTCGTGCATCGCGTATGTGCAGAATTTTATTGAGTAGTCTATCTTGTCGCCTAATAGCTCAAGCACCGGAAGGATGCCTTTTTCTATCTGGGTTCCGAAGGGGCAGTGGGACATTACGAACAGCTCGACTTCGGGCTTTTCGAGTTTTTGCATGCATTTCCATTCGCTCTGGCAGTCAGGGTCGTCGCAGTCGGTTTTGCCGTCACCGTTGTCGTCGAGTTCGTTGTCGCATATTTCTGCTTTGGGGTCAAAGGATGCGCCTACCTGGAGGCTGAGGTATTCCCCTGATTCTATAAGGTATCTCTGGATGTTTGTGTATCCTTCTGCTTCTTTTACTGTGTCGTCAAAGAGGACTGCCGGGAGGTATTCTATGCCTGCATTGTCTACTATTTTTTTTGCTTCGTCTTCTGAGTAGTCCATATTTTTTGCGTTGAGACCCGGAAATACTCCTTTTAGCTGCAATGCAAGCTGCGTGGTGTCGCATTGCGGACCGCATCTTTCGTCAGTTATTATTATTGCGTTTACAGCTGCTGGTTCTGATACATTACTGGCAGTGGTTGAATTTGCTTGTGAATCCGGATTGTCTGTGTTGGTGGCTGTTGCTTTGACAGTTGGTGTGTCTGTACTGGCAGCACTGGTTTTGTCTGTGAATGAAAAGCCGTGTGTGAATATTGATACAAGGAATAGCAGTGCAAATACGACTGTTGTTGCTTTCCAGAATGTTATGCTGGATGTGTCGAGAATGTCAAAGCTTTCCTGATTTTGCTTTGTTTCTTTTTTCATTGCTTTTTGCTTTTTTGGTTCTGGTTTTGGATGCATGTCCTTTGCTTTGGATTTTGTTTTTTTTATTGATCTCTTTCTTGGCATAAATATCACGTCCTGATTATTTTATTCGTTATCTGATAGTTAACTGCAATTAGTTTTAAATATTTACCCCTAGATTGCGGCTCTGTCAAGGCAAAGATTGCAGTTATTCTATGTTGATGGCGGCTCTTCGCGGAATTCACTGAGGATGCCTGCATCCCTCATTTGTTTGCAGATGCTGCATAGTATGCCTGAATGTTGTGGGTTTTTGGATTTTGCGAGATTTTTTGCCGCGGTTTTTATGATTAGCATAATCCGGGGGTCGTTTTCGAGGAGAGTTGCTTTTGCTGCGCGGAATTCTTTTTTGTACTGGGATATTGCGGGCTGGCTGATGCCCATTTTGATGGCTGCTTCCTCTTGTGTGAATCCGAGGTTTTCTGTGAGCTCTTTTGCTATGAGTGAGCGAATCTGTGGGAATAATTCCCGGACCATGGTTTCGCAGTGTGGGCGCATCTTTTCACCGTTGGATATAATATTTGCCTGTATTTTATATTTGTTTGGATGTGTTAGAGGACTGCTGCATTATTTTTTCTGGATGACTATTGTGGTCCTTCTTAGCAGGAAAGCTATCAGGGCAATGATAAGCAGTGCTGCTATTGCTATCAGCCCTATGCCGTATTTGCCTGTGAAAGATGCTTCTTCTTCGCCTTCGATTCTGAAGGTACTTGTGGTCATGGCTTCTCTTTGGGTGTAGGTTACCAGTGCTTCGAAACTGTACATGCCGGGTTTGATGTCTTTTGGGGTCATTAGCTGTATTTCTCTTTCTTTTGTTTCTACTACTGCAATTGTTTCTGATTTTTCGTTGAGCATGTTGCCGTTGAAGTCTTTTATGGAGTAGACTACGAATACGTCTACCTTT
>JAIWAJ010000189.1:0-2986 GCA_048634435.1 Methanosarcinales archaeon | reverse complement strand
GCGTTTAAGAGTGCTCCTGCATCAATGCATATACATTCGAATTACATTGGCGGGCTTCTTGAGCATACGCTTGCGGTGGTGAAGACTGTTGATGCGCTTTGTGCGATTCACCCGAAGATTGAGCGGAATCTTGCTTTGTCTGGCGCCATACTGCATGATATCGGCAAGATAAGGGAATTTTCAGTTACTACATGCATAGATGTGTCTGAAGAAGGGATGCTCAGGGGGCATGTGATTATCGGCGAGGAGATGGTTCTTGAGAGGATCAAGATGATCGAGGGGTTCCCGGAGATACTTAAATTAAAAATTGCGCACATGATTCTTTCGCACCATAAGGAACTTGAGTGGGGTGCGCCCAAGAAACCGCAGTTTGCCGAGGCTGTGGCTGTGCATTATGCAGATGATGCTGATGCGAAACTATTCCAGTTCATAAACCTGAAAGAGAATGCGCAGACTGAGGACCCGTGGATATGGGATAAGCGTGTTGGGCATGTGTTTTTGAAGTGAATGTGTGGTTTGAGCCCTGATTATCTGATGGATGATGATTCATTTTGTTCTGTGGGCGCGGGTTTTCTTTTTAGTTCTGGTTTTGTTTCCAGCATCCGCGATTTTTTCGAGCCACACCCACCATATCACGATGACGAGCGCTATCAATCCCCACTGCCACAGGAAATTGTGGATGAAATCAAACCATTTGTATCCGAAAGTCACTGAGAGATAGATTGAAGTGAAGATACGGAAGATGTTGCCTGTAAAGATGATGGGAGCTGCGATTAGGATTCCTTTTATGCGCTTCTTTGCGCTAACTTTTCTTACTGCGAAAATGAGAGCGCAGACAGCCATAAACGATTTCCAGCCGACGCAGTCTTTTATTATTTCAATTGTCCACGGGACAGAGCCAAAATATACTATCAGGAAGACATCTATAACTCTGTGAGAGACATTAAATAGAGATAATAAAAAGGATACTGAATTTACTGTGACTACCTGCAGTATATGTGCGTCAAAATTAAGCCATAGGAGCACATGCAGCGGGATAGCAAGAACAAGGAACCTCAGGAGGAAGATGAATATATTCCAGAGCTTTTTCTGGCCCGGGTCAAGTCTTGAAGTCAAATCTGCTTCAAACCGGTCCCAGATATCTTCAACTAATTTTAAGGCAGACATGAGATTCATCAAACCTAAAGCCGACTAATATCATAAATCAACAAATAAACAGTTGCGTATATTTAGCTTGCAACATACATTTTTTTGCCGCAGCAGACTGGATTATGAAACACATCATTCTCCTGTGACTTAACTGCTTTTTCATTGCCGCATATACTGCATTTGAACTTGCGCATATCTATCATCTCCCTACAGAAATATCTCTATCTGTATCTAGACATTATTTATAAGTCCTTTCCTTAATATAATTATCGATGCCAAAGCAAGGATGAACAAAATACTTCCAGCCCCGATACCCGGAGATGCAGAAAAGAGCCCAGTTCCCTGTCTGTATACAATACGGATATCTGCTGAGTCATACATATTGCTAACATCGCTGCCATCAGGCCCGATTATAAGTTTATAATTACCGACCCTGCCTGCAAGGACATTTACAATTATATTTCTTTCTTCATGCCCCGCAAGTATTAATTGTTGTTGAATCCTGCCATTGTCATACCTGTGGTTCTCGAACCATATCCAGTTCCTGAATGCGCTGTCTGTAGAGCCAATGTATAAATCAATTGTGGCTTCTGAATCAGCAGCGTTCTTGACAGTTAAACTGATTTTTTCTATGGTGCCGAGCTCCAAAAGCTTTGAATCCTCATCAAAAATCGCAACATTCCTGGGAGCCTGGGGATACCCCTGTGAAGACAACATTAGAATAATGATTCCCGTGAATATAACATATTTTGTAATCTGCATACCTAATAGTTGTTGGCGGTAGTATAAAAATATTCTCCTGTATATGCAGTTGTCTATCCCAAATGCAGTAAAAGGCAATATTTAAATAATTTCGAAGCACGCTATTGTGTGTAGATTTGCGTGATAACATGAATATAATAGATTCAGCCTCTGAAATTCTGAAAAAAGGGTATGTATGCGACAATTGTCTTGGCCGCCAGTTTGCGCAGCTCCTTACAGGCTGCACAAACAAGGAGCGCGGCAAGGCACTGCGGCTGACTCTTGCGATGCAAAACGAGCTTGAAGACATGGATATTGATCCATCGAATTTTGTTGGTATTGGTTTCAGGAACAAAGCAGTCAGGGCCAAAAAAACAACATGCTGTGTCTGCGACGGGATTTTTGACAACCTTTTGAAAATATCCGGGAAAATGATAAAAGAAGTAGAGGATCTTGAATATAGCACATTCCATGTTGGCGTGAGATTGTCAGAGAAACTCCTGAAGAATGAAGAGGATTTGTGGGAATCTGCAGGCATCGAATGCACTGAATCAATAAAAAAAGAGCTTTCAAGAGAAACCGGCAAGATTTTGCAGAAAAAAACAAAAAAAGAAGTTGATCTGGACAACCCGGATGTTGTGATACTTTTGAATCTTGATAAAAATGCAATTGAAGTAACGATTAATGCATTGTACATATATGGAAAGTATAAGAAATATGTGAAAATCCCGCAGACCAAGCACTATTGCCCGGACTGCCACGGCAGCGGGTGCGATAAGTGCAACTGGAGAGGGCTCTCGTATCCTACCAGTGTCCAGCAGTTGATTGCTGAGCCAGTACTTGAAGCAACAGGAGGAGTGGATACTAAGTTTCACGGCCAGGGGCGCGAAGATGTTGATGTTTTATGCCTTGGATGGCGAGTGTTTGTGATTGAGGTCATTGAGCCGGGAAAAAGAAATATTGACCTTGTGAAACTAAAAGCAAAGATAAACAAATTATATGCAAAAAAAATAGAAGTGGATGACCTGGGATTCGCAGACAAAAAAGAAGTGCAGGAAATAAAGAGCGCAAACCCGGATAAGACTTATCTTCTGAC
>JAIWAJ010000188.1:0-3068 GCA_048634435.1 Methanosarcinales archaeon | reverse complement strand
TTGGGTGAGAGAGCCCGCGTGGGTTGTGTGTCATCCAACGCGAGAGACTCGAGAGACCGGACGGGCTGATTGCCGTCCACCATCTTCGATTGCGGGCCGCGAGTTCCGTCTGAGTAGTTATCTCCGGGCATACATTCTCTCTCTGTAAGATAGACGATGTACGGGAGCGCCAGGTTCCGCGCCCGAAACAGATTATAACAGGCGGATTGTAGATTGCAAATGCTTGCACGGCGACGCTGGCACAAGTTATCGCGCCGCAGCCCAGAAAATAGACGAAGCTTCCGTAAAAAAAGTAATGACCGCATCAGGCGCAAAAGCAGACGACTCAAGAATAAAAGCCCTAGTCGCAGCACTTGACGGCGTAAACATCGAAGAAGCAATATCAAAAGCAGCAGTAGCGCCACAGGCAGCAGCTGCACCGGCCCCCGCAGCAGAAGCAGCACCAAAAGAAGAAAAGAAAAAAGAAAAACCAGAAGACAAAGCAAAAACAGACGAAGAAGCAGCATCTGGTTTGGGCGCCCTTTTCGGATAAAGATATTTAAGAAACATGCGGATAAAGGCAAAAGCGCCTTTACCCCATTTACTTATTTATCAATCTTGTCCGAAGAGAATAACCCCAAACCAGCGCTTCCTAGTTCTATTTCTATAAATTCTGCAGCAGACATAACGTATTTATTCTATGTCTATAAAGATAAACTGACACCTGAACTCCAAAAACAAACAAAATCACACCCGCAAAGTAAATACAATAACTTATAAAAATAACTCAACACCCATATCGTATGAAGATAGAAGAGATACGGAAACCGCAATATATCAACGCAATAGAAACCGACCTAAAAAATGACCCCCACCACAAATACGTAGAGCAACTCTTCGATAAATTAGACGACTTCGAAATCGGCTATTATATATACGGTGGAGCAATAAGAAATCCTGTCGCAAGCCAAATTCACGAGCGAAGTATCCCTATAAGTGACATCGACATTCTGATCGATGACTCCAAAAAATACATCAACCTTGAAGAATTATTAAGAGAATATGATAGCAATATAAGCAAAACAAGTCTTGGCAGCCCCAGATGGACACCAGAAGATGAACTGCAAATAGATATAGTCAAACTCTCCAATGCAACAATACTAAAACATGACAAAGACCTGCCTAATTCCCTGAAGACTACTTTAACAAGTTGCGACTTTACACCAAGCGCAATAGCCTACGACCCAAAAGAAAAAATCATATACAGCTACGGAGCAATAGAAGCAATAAATAATCAGGAAATAGAACTACTATACATAAAAGGACTACCTCTCGCAACACTATTCTCCAACTTAATCCTGAAATCAGAAAAAATGGAATTTCATCTAGGCCCAAAAGCAAAAACCCTGATTATTGAAGAATACAGCCCGGACCTAGACCCTGAAATAATAAAGTACATGATACACAAATGTACAGAAAACGAACACGGCCAGGTCATCCAAAGACTACGAGACATCCAGAGCCAAGCCAAATACAACCAATACTCCTTCTAAATTTCACAAAACATAAAAAACTGCGCCGACAACTAAAAAGACACAACAACCCCGCGAACAAAAAAACATTAACACAGACTAAAAGGCAATATCATGAACACACCAGAAAACATAAACATTGGCGAACTCCTACAAACCCTAAGAGAGAAACGCCCAATAATCCACCACATCACAAACTACGTAACAGTCAACGACTGCGCAAACGTCACCCTCGCAATCGGCGCAGCCCCGGTAATGGCGCACGCAAAAGAGGAAGTACAACAAATGACTTCCCTCTCAGGCGCCCTCGTCCTAAACATAGGCACCCTGGACCCAGAACAAATAGAATCAATGCTAATAGCAGGAAACTGCGCAAACGAAAAAAACATCCCGATAATCCTCGACCCCTGCGGCGCAGGCGCAACCACCCTAAGAACCGAAGCCGCAAAAAAACTAATCAGCGACCTGAAAATCACAATCATCAAAGGCAACGCATCAGAGATCGCCACCCTCGCAGGACTGGACGCAGAAACTAAAGGCGTAGAATCAGGCGCCCTGAAAACCACCCCCGAACACGCGGCCCAGACCCTCACAGAAAAAACAAGCGCAACAATAATCATAACAGGCAAAGAAGACATCATCACAGACAAAACCAAAACAATAACCATCAGCGGCGGAAGCCCCATGACAACAAAAATAACCGGCGGCGGCTGCATGGCAGCATCCCTAATAGCATCCTTCGCATCAATAGAAAAAAACCCGATAATTGCAGGCACAGCCGCACTCACATGCTTCAACACAGCGCAGGAACTCGCAGAAAAAAAATCAACAGGCCCGATGGACTACAAAAAAAACCTCATAGACGAACTCCACAACCTAACCCCCGAAAAAATAAAAGAGCACGACACAAAAAACGCATAAACAGACAAAATCCCACACAACAAACCCATAAAGCCGAAAACCAGAAAGTCACACCTTGACTTGAATCTTTCAAAACTTACTTAAGCATTTTGAATAAATAATTGACACATGAAAGCAGTACAGTTGTTGATTATACTATCACACATGATATTAATTATCCTGAGCATAATATTCGCTGCTCAGGTGGTGTGGTCTCAAACATCCATTGACAGTAGCAGAATTATTAAAGTGCTCTCGTTTAATATCCTTCACGGAGCAACTACTAAAGGTGATTTTGATCTGGATGTAATTGCCAAAGTAATAACAGATGCTAATCCTGATTTTGTTGCTTTACAGGAGGTTGACTATAAAACAAACCGATCAAAAAAATATGATCTGGTAACTGAGTTGGGATGGAGAACTAAAATGGCACCCCTCTTTGGCAGGGCAATGGATTATGATGGTGGTGAGTATGGCGAAGGAGTATTGTCAAAATACACTTTTATACAGACCAAAAATATTGCACTGCCTTTCACTCCCGGGAATGAACCCAGGGCCGCTCTGGAAATTATTACCGTAATACCATCCGGAGATACAATAGCATTTGTGGGAACCCATCTGGATCATTTGGAAGACAAAAAAGACAGAGTAGCTCAG
>JAIWAJ010000187.1:0-3056 GCA_048634435.1 Methanosarcinales archaeon | reverse complement strand
GTCTATGAAGAGTGCTACGCCTGCGCCGTCTATTGGGGGGGCGAAGAGCTGTTTGAGGCGCCAGCCTTCTTTTGCTTTTTCTTTGATGATTTCCCTGTAATCTTCTTTTGGTCTTGTGGTTATGAATCCTTTCATTTCAACCCTGATGATTTCGTATCTGTACATTTGACTGCCTCTATCTTTTTTTTCTGAATGGTCTTGGTATGAACATCGGGACTTCGTCCATGTATTGTCTGTATTTTGGACCTATTTTGTTGATTAGTATCTTTTCTTCATATCGTGAGATGTAGTAGTAGAATATGAGAATGATTAGCCATATGCTGAATGCGATGGTGGATAAAGAGATGATGATGAATGCGAGATAGAGTAATATGCAACTCAGGTAGAGTGGGTGGCGGACGATTGAGAATGCGCCTGTTTTTATGACTGATAGTTCTTTTCTTTGTTCGGCGAAGATGGTTTTATGGGATGATTTGGCTAAGAGGAGGGAGAAGATGAAGAATGGCAGTGAGGTGAGTATTCTCAGGTGGAGTGGGAAGGATTGCGGGGGGAGTATTGATGTGTGGAGGATGAGTTTGTCGATCAGCAGGCCTGCGATGAAGAGTATGATTAGTATGATTTGGCCTGTGTCGCCTGAGGGGTGTTCTCCTGCAAGGTCTTTTCGGTGTTCGTGGGTTTTTATTTTGTTCATTTTCTGATGCCTCTGTGGATTATATTGTTGTTGATGGTATTTTTATGTGTTTGTTTTTGATTGGGTGGGTGGGGTCATCACAATACTAAGGACGGAATTTCATTTTTCAAGACTCATTATTTCTTCAATTTCCCCGAGAATCCAATAAGGACCAGAACAACGAACGTTTGGTAATTGTTCAGAAACGGCACTTATATGGCCACTGTCTCCACCTGACATTTCACCACCGCCAAATATTACTTTATCACCAACTTTCGCTATAGGATGACCTGTGTCATCAATGATTTGGACTATTCCTTCTTCATTTGTACTTAAGGAAAAACCATAATGCCAGACAATCAAATAATTTTCATATCCGTTATTCACGCGAAGACAGCCATCTACCAGTTCTAATTCTTCTGGTTTATCAGATAATAACGCCTCCATATGTGCTGTTGCTGGTTCTTTTTGTCTTGGAAAAAAAGTATCTGATGAATCAATTATTGTACACTTAGAATCCATGCATCTTATTTCGTACCGGCGAGAAGAGATAATAGCGTATGACCCTGGCAGTTTGCAGTCTGAATCTATGGTGCATGATTTATTTATTTCCGTATCATCACCAAATTGAGACTCCCTTTTTTCAACACATACTACAATGTGTTTACAGTCATTGTCACATCCTTTCCAAACAGGTAGTTTATTGTCATTACTGCATGCCATACTTATATGGGTGCATGTAATCAAACTTCCTAATTTTTTACAACAGGCACTATTTTCTGCATGGCATTGGCCAAAATTATCTAATAAAAAATTTGGGAGGAGAATAATAGCAGGTACTGAGATGGCAACTAAAACTACGGTGGCAATTATTAATTTTCTTTTCATGAACATATTGTGATTGATTAATATTTTAAGCTTTTTGTAACTCATATTGTGTAGATTAAACTATGGATTAGATTAGTTCTTAACGCGTTTTTCATATATTCCATCAGGTCATTCATCAACATCATAACTTGGACCTATGCAATCATTTAGGTGGGGGGCAGTTTAACTTCTGTTTGTTTTAGGGTGTCTTTCGGGACTTTTGCGCTGCCTGCGTTTCTTGATAGTTCGGCGACTATCCTGTGGAGTTCCGGTTCTTCCTGTTCTGAGACGTAGTGGACGCGTATTGACCGGTCTACTATTTTTTAATGTGTTTGTTTTTTGACATTACAATTTGTTGATTTATGCAAAACTTTATATATTTGTAATGGTAACTATTGTTATGAGGGTTATCAAGAAAGGTAATTATTTTTATTTGCAGCATTCGTTCAGGCAGGATGGGAAAGTTGTGACCCGGGAGAAATATCTCGGAAGAGAGGTTCCTGAGGATGTTGATGCGCTTTCGCGGGAATTGATGAGGGAATGGCAGGGGGATTTGTATGCTAAGTTTGAGAAGATAGGAGATAATTTTCGCAAAAGCTGGGACAGGTGTCCTGAAAGCGCCAGGCAGAGGGAGATGCAGGAAATCGGGATTTTGTTTACTTATAATACGAATGCAATTGAAGGGTCAAGTATTACTCTTTCTGAGACGAGGGGGGTTGTGGTTGATAAGATTGCGCCTAATAAGGCGCTGAGGGATGTTGAGGAAACTGATGCGCATTTTGATGTGTTTCTGGGTATGCTTAATAAGCGTGAGAGGATTTCTGTTGAGTTGTTGCTGGGGTGGCATAAGGGTATTTTCGGGAAAACCAAAGAGGATATTGCGGGAAAGTTCCGGGATTATCTTGTCAGGGTTGGCGCTTATAATGCTCCTGACTGGCAGGATGTTTCCGGGCTTATGGATGAGCTTGCCGGGTTTGTTGCTACAAAGGGGATGAGTCCTGTGGAGCTTGCGGCAAGGGCGCATTACCGGTTTGAGAAGATTCATCCGTTCGGGGATGGGAACGGGCGGGTCGGGAGGCTTTTGATGAATCATATTCTTTGGCATGGAGGGTATCCTATGCTGATTATTGAGTATGCGAAGAGGAAGTCTTATTATCGTGCGCTTGAGAAGGATGAGGAGGGTTTTTTGAAGTATTTTTTTCGGAGGTATTTGAGTGCGCATGGGGAGATGTTTGTTTAACACAAAAGTTATTTTCTTTTATACAAGAAAAATATATTTCTTCAGAAAATTCAGAAGTGCATTCACCTGTTGTTATTTTTAAACCTAAATCTGTTGGTTTAGCGCAAATAAAATCTTCACCGCATTTGTAAGGCTCACAAGAGGTAATTTCAGGAATTGCACTTCTCCAGCCAATTGCACTAATTATGAAAAAAATGACTAAGCCAATGATTATCTTTTTATTCCGCAATAATTCGGGTTTTTTACGAGAAACATAAATTGAAGCAATCAGGGTGATAC
>JAIWAJ010000186.1:0-3129 GCA_048634435.1 Methanosarcinales archaeon | reverse complement strand
GTCGGGGCGATTTTTGGCGGGAGTACAAGGCCTTTGTCATCTGAGTGGACCATTATGAGTGCGCCAATCAGGCGCGTCGTGATGCCCCATGATGCCTGCCATGCGTATTTTGTTTTTTCGTCTTTGTCTATGAATTTTATGTCAAATGCTTTTGCGAAGTTCTGGCCAAGATTGTGGGATGTGCCCATCTGGAGTGCTTTTTTGTCTGGCATGAGAGCTTCAAGTGTTGTTGTGTAGAGCGCGCCTGCAAATTTTTCTGATTCTGTTTTTTTGCCTGTGAGGACCGGTATTGCGAGGATGTTTTCCATCAGGTCGCGGTACAGGTCAAGTATGGTCATGACTTCTTTGTCTGTGTCTTCTTTTGTTGCGTGGACAGTGTGGCCTTCCTGCCAGAGGAATTCGCGGGTTCTAAGGAATGGTTTTGCGTGCTTGAATTCCCACCTGACGACATTTGCCCACTGGTTCAAGAGCAATGGGAGGTCGCGGTAGGATCTTATCCAGTTTGAATATGATTCGTACATGATTGTTTCTGAGGTTGGCCTGACTGCGAGGCGCTCATCGAGTTTGCTGTCACCTGCGTGCGTGACCCATGCCACTTCCGGGGTGAATCCTTCGACGTGCTCTGCTTCTTTTTTGAGGAGCTTTTCTGGTATGAGGAGGGGAAAATAGACGTTTTTGTGGCCGAGTGCTTTTATTTTTTTGTCCACATGGTCTCTTATTTTTTCCCAGATACTGTATGAATCCGGGCGGAATACGATGCAGCCGGAGACTGATGAGTAGTCTGCAAGCTTTGCTTTTTGGATGAGTTGGGTGTACCATTCTGAGAAGTCTTCGCTCTTTTTTACTGTCAGTCCAAGGTCCTGCGTCTCTTGTTTTTCTTCCATGCCAATCACTTCGTTTTCGAATATTTTCTTCTGGGTTAGGGTTCTGCCTGCGAGTTGCTTTATTAGTTCTATTGTTTGGTTGAGTGCTTTATTAATGTTCTGTTTGTCTTTGGATACTGTGTATATGTTTATTAATATATTTTTTGTGGCTTTGGTATGATAATTAATCTATCTGAATATTCTGCTGCCGACCCTTACCATGGTTGCGCCTTCTTCAATTGCTATTTTGTAGTCATTTGACATGCCCATTGAGAGAATTTCCAGTTTTTTTTGCGGGTTTTCAAATAGTGTTCTCATCTGCCTGAAGTAGGGTCTTGAATCTTCAGGGTTTTCTGAATAGGGATGGACTGTCATCAGGCCGGATGTTTTTATGTTATCCAGAGTACATATTTTTTGCAACAGATCGTCTATATCTTCGGGGAGGATTCCTGTCTCTTTTTTTGGGTCGGTCTTTACCTGCAACAGTATGTCCTGGGTTTTGTTGATGCTTTTTGCTGCGTCGTTTATTTTTTTGGCGAGCGGGTATGAGTCTACGCTCTGGATGAGTGCCGGGTCCAGTTCCACGACTTTTTTTGCCTTGTTTTTCTGGAGGGTGCCGATGAAGTGGAGCTTTGCTGATTCTGGCAGCATGGGTGCAGTTTCTTTCATCTGCTGGTATGTGTTGAAGCCTAAGTCGGTTGCGCCTGCGTCAACTACTGTTGTTACCTGGTCAGGTGCTGCGTATTTTACGGCGACTACCAGTGTGGCTTTATCACCAATTTCAGTGAGTATATTTTGTATGTTTTTTGTGATAGACATAGAGAATCTATTGATGAGGGTATTTTAATAGTTTGTCTCATCGAGAAGAAGTGTCTTTGTTGTGAATTTATCGTCAATGATTTTTTTAAGTGCCTGCAGTGCCAGCCTTTCTGTTGCTGTGTAGTTTGCTATGAACAGGTTTATTTTCAGGTCTTTTGCTGTGGCTTTTAGCTTAACGTCTTCTGAGTTGCATAGAAATGTGTCGCATCCGCTTTTTTCTGCTGTTATAAGAATGCGCTTTTCCGGTGGCTCGCCTGCATGTAACGCTACTTTTTTTATCTTATTGTTGTTGTTTTTGTATGCTTCGGATGCCTCGTGGGTAAGCCAGTTTATGCGCCTTAAAAACATTTCATATGTGCTGATTCTTGAGTTTCCGTAAAGGCCGCGCTTGTTTTTTTTGTCCAGTTTTTGCAGTGATTTCAGGCCGACTGCTTTTGCGAGCACGTAGTCTGTGCCGTAGACATAAAGCGTGTCCATGGAGATGCCGATTATGTAGAGTGTGATCCGGTTGTCTTTCAGCAGTGAGAGCTTTTTTTCTTCTGAGGGTTCGTCCAGTTCTTCCAGGTTGTGCGCGATGACCATGTCTGATTTGCTGTCGATTGCCGCTTGTATTGTGTCTGTGGTTGCGTTTGTGCACAAAGCAATCTTTTTGACATAGTCTTTCCCGCGCGTGATGATGCCCTTATTTTTTTTGCGCGGTGCGGTTTTGGTATCATAGAATCCATCGAGGAATTGCTTGAGGGTTGAGAGGCGCGGCATGATAGTATATTTGTCGGTGTAGTTAATATAATTTTAGTCATTGGATGTTTTTTGGGTAGGTATGAGTGAGTGCAATTGAAAGTTATGGGTTGAACCAAATCAGGTTATGATCTGTACTTTTTTGAGTCCTGTACTAACTTCTATTCTCCGAAATTGGTTGCCATGTTATTTCTATTCTATCCAAAATATCAACATCCCAATGTTTTCTTTTTAGAAATTTAATTCCTAATTGTTCTGTAAGATAGTCTCTTAACTTTTGTTTTGCTTCCATAAACATCTCCGGAACATAAATGCTACCCTCAAAAAGTGATGCATCTATGTCTTGTCTTTCAGTAGAAACTTCAATTTCGTCTGAAATTGATAATAAATCTTCCGGGGACATTAATCTTCCAAGAGTCAGCATATACATATCTGGTTCACTCTCTAATATTCTGGGCATAGAAGGTCTAAGCTCGTCAAAATACTTTATTTCAGCAGCATATCGTGATATTTTATGTTCTTTTGCAAGTTGATTTAGTGCTAATTCATAATTATTTATTTCCCCTTTCTTTTTTTCAAAATGCTCTAGTAACATTTTGTCTTGTCCTTCAGTTGACACGAAGGGACCGTAAGCAATGACAAGCGATCCTTTTTCAATATAAGGTGGTGTGTATTCAGCCCACCCTTTTATCTTCATTTTTGAAGTATT